>DRQE01000091.1 GCA_011371515.1 Deltaproteobacteria bacterium | reverse complement strand
TTACGCTCACCTCCATTTTGCCGTATCCTGTCTCAATCCCCTTTCCTGCCCCTATGTTAAGAGAGAAGACCACCCTTCCTGCAAGTTTTTTTGTGCCTATGTGGTCCCTGTCCTTGAGGTTAACCCCTGCCCCAAGCTCGAGGAAGGTTTTATCTGTCCTGTTCGTAAACCTTAAGAACTGGGTAATGCCTGCTACGAGGGTGGCATCTTCCGTTGTGTCTATTATTTCAAGGTCTGCCTCAAGGTAGGGATAGATGTTCTTTGTGCCCCTCTCATGCAACAGAGAGGCCGCAAGGAGTATCTGCCAGCTCTCCTCGCCGTTTATGTTGAACCCTATGCCTGCCCCTGCCTCTTCTTTCTCAAGCTCTGTGGCGCCAGCATGCGTTGAAAGGGCTACAAGAAGAAGGGTCAATACTGTGAGATACCTTTTGATGTTTACTCCGGAAAGACGCATAAGATTATAGTATAATATCTTATCTTATCCGATTCAACAGCGCCTGTGTTTGGCTATTGCCTGCCACCGTCAATTCTGATATTATTAGGTGAATATGAAGGGACTTATGCGGCTCATAGGCTATGTGGCAATAGCCATCTTTACCACCATGCTCATCGTGGGTGTGGGCTTCTACTTCTATTTTACGAGGGATCTGCCCTCTGTAAGTGTGCTTTCTGAGTACAAGCCCAACCTTATAACTCGCGTATATTCTCGAGATGGTGAGGTAATAGGAGAGTTCTACATAGAACGCCGTATCGTGGTTCCCCTGCAGCGTATGCCAGAGCACCTCGTTAACGCCTTTATTGCTGCAGAGGATGCCAAGTTCTTTGAGCACAAGGGTATAGACTATCTCGGCATACTTCGTGCGCTTTACAAGAACCTTAAGAGCGGCAGAATCGTTCAGGGCGGCAGCACCATAACCCAGCAGGTAGCCCGCAGTTTCTTTCTATCTCCTGAAAAGACCCTCTCCCGAAAGATAAGAGAGGCCATCCTTGCCCACAGGATAGAGAGCAGACTCACCAAAGAGGAAATCCTCTACCTCTATCTTAACCAGATATACCTTGGCAACGGCGCCTATGGCGTGCAGGCTGCAAGTGAAATATACTTTGGCAAGGATGTAAGTGAGCTCACCATTGCAGAGGCAGCACTGCTTGCAGGGCTTCCGAAGGCACCGAGCCGTTATTCACCCTACACGAACCCCTCCCTTGCAAGGATGCGTCAGGAGTTTGTCATAAAGCGCATGCTCGAGGAGGGCTTTATAAACCGCAAACAGGCTGAAGAGGCACTGCGTGAGAAACTCATCCTCAAGCCCCGCAGGCCCAGAAACCTCTGGGTGGGTCCATACTTTACAGAGTATGTAAGAAGGTATGTGGAAGAAAAATACGGCGATTCCATGCTCTACAAGGGCGGGCTCAACATATACACAACCCTCGATGTAAGGCTACAGAAGATAGCCAACAGGGCGGTGGATTACGGCAGAAGGGCTTACGACAAACGCCGTGGCTTCAGGGGTGCAGAAAAGGTACTCCTTACCCGTGAGGAGATTGCCCCATTTCTTAAAAAGGTGGAGGAGCGTATAAAAAAATACCCCATCGAGCCGGGAAGAATCTACAAGGCACTCGTGCTTGGGGTGGACAGAAAGTCACGCTCGGTCATAGTAGCCATCGGCACCTCTCACAGGGGTATTATAAGGTATCAGGACCTCAAGTGGGCAAGGCTTTACAACCCCACCAACGACCCTGACGGCGGAGAGCTCGTTACAAACCCGCTGCATCTGTTCCATCCGGGCGATGTCATCGAGGTAAGGATAAAGGCTCTACCTGAAGAGGACTACATGCTCATACCCTGTGCTCTTGAGCAGGAACCCCTCATAGAGGCAGCCCTTCTCGTAATGGACCCCCAGACAGGATATGTGCTTGCAATGGTCGGTGGGTCTGACTTTTCAAAGACCCAGTTCAACCGTGCCATACAGTCGAGAAGGCAGCCGGGTTCAGCCTTCAAACCCATAATATACGCAGCCGCCCTCGACAGGGGTTTTACCCCTGCAACGGTGGTTGTTGACTCCCCTCTCGTGTTCGAAGAGGTAAAAGAAGAGGGCAAGGGGCTCGACTGGAAGCCCCGTAACTTCGAGGAGCGCTTCCACGGACCAACCACCATAAGGGAGGCACTGGCAAAATCGAGGAATGTGGTAACCGTAAAGGTCTTAAAGAGCATAGGCGTGGACTATGTGGTCTCCTATGCAAGAAGGCTTGGCATAGAGTCGGCACTTTCACGGGACCTCTCTATAGCCCTTGGCTCATCAGGGGTATCCCTGCTCGAGCTCGTGCGTGCCTATTCAACCTTTGCAAACCTTGGTAAAAGGCCAGAACCCCTCTTTATAACCCGTATAGAGGATAGATACGGCAATGTGCTCGAAGAACACGCCCCGCACGCAGAAGATGCCATAAGCCCACAGACGGCTTACATAATAACCAACCTTCTTCAGGGTGTTGTGGAAAGGGGCACGGGCTGGAGGGCAAGGGCACTCAAAAGACCAGTGGCAGGAAAGACCGGCACAACCAACAACCTCAACGATGCGTGGTTTATAGGCTATGTGCCCCATCTCGTTGCAGGCGTATGGGTTGGCTACGACGACGAGCGTCCCTTGGGCAGGAACGAGACAGGCTCGCGGGCTGCAGCCCCAATATGGGTGCGCTTCATGAAGGAGGCATTGAAAGATGTGCCACCCGAGAACTTTCCCATACCTGATGGGGTGGAGTTCGTAAAGATAGACCCAAAAACAGGGCTTCTTGCCACACCATCCACGAAAGACCCTGTCTTCGAAGTCTTCAAGGTGGGCACAGCACCAAAGAAGTTCTCGAGCTCGGAGGATGTGCCAGCTGATGAGGACTTCTTCCTCATAGACACGGAGGAGGAAAAGCCCCATAGACAGGAAGGAGAAGAGCCGCTCACCTCACCGGAGCTCTTCTGAGAAAGGCTTTCCGACCATGCGGTACGCCATAATATCGGACATACACTCCAATCTGGAAGCCCTTGAGGCTGTGCTCAAAGAGGCAGACCGCCTCGGTGCAGAGCGAATCTTCTGCCTTGGTGATATCGTGGGATACAACGCCAATCCCAACGAATGTGTGGAGCTGATAAAGAAACACAACATTACTGCCGTCATGGGCAACCACGACAGCCGTGTGGCAGAGCTTGAAGAACCCACGGACTTCAACCCCATAGCACAGGAGGCTGTGCTGTGGACGAGACATGTAATAACCGAGAAGCATAAAGAGTTTCTCAAGTCCCTGCCACGCCACCACATAGAAGAAGAGGCAGGGTTTATGTGTGTCCATGGCTGGATAGACTCAACAGATAGCTACATCTTCTCCGAGCTCGAGGCAGAGTACAACTTCAGGCTCATGGAGATTGAATCCCTTCCCAGAGTGGTCTTCTTTGGCCATACCCATGTAAGGATTGCCTACACAAAAAAAGACGGTTTCATAAGCTCAACCCTTTCAAACCCGTTGAAGCTCGAAGAGGACACACTCTACCTTGTAAACCCCGGCAGTGTGGGCCAGCCGAGAGATGGAGATACGAGAAGCTCCTTCCTTATCTACGACACATCAACTGCCGTGGTGACTTTCCACCGCATAGGCTATGACATAGAAAGCTGTGTTGAGAAGATAAAAAAGGCAGGTCTTCCACCTCAGCTAT
>DRQE01000090.1 GCA_011371515.1 Deltaproteobacteria bacterium | reverse complement strand
TACAGAGAAGATAAAGGCAAAGTACCGTAGAAGACTTCGCCTGATGGTGGATGCACTTAGGGATGCAGGCTTTTCCGCAAAGATGCCCGATGGCACCTTCTACCTCTATGTGAAGGCACCTAAAGGAGCAGGTGATACAGAGTTCGGCAATGCAGAGGATGCCTCACAGTATCTTATAAAGGAAGCCCTCATATCTACCGTGCCGTGGGACGATGCAGGAAACTTTCTGAGGTTCTCTGCCACATTCATGGCGAAGGACGAAGGCGATGAGGAAAGGGTCATCGAAGAGATGAAAAGAAGGCTCAAGGGGCTCGGGCTACGGTTCTGATGCCACAGAGGGTGCTCATATCCATAGGCTCGAACCTTACCCGTAGAATCAGACGGTGTAAGGATGCCATAGAAAAACTCGGCGAGGAAGAGGGCATAGAGGTGGTAAGGTGCTCTTCCTTCTACGAGACATCGCCATGGGGCAGAAAGGGGCAGCCCGACTTTATAAACGCAGCAGCCCAGCTTGAAACAGAGCTTGCCCCCTTTGAACTGCTCGGGGTTCTTAAGAATATCGAGGTGGAACTCGGCAGGGAAGAGGGCGAGCGGTGGGGCCCAAGGGTGATTGACCTTGATATAATATTATGGGAAGATAAAATTATAGACAACAGGGAGCTAAAGATACCTCACCCCCAGATGCACAGAAGAAAGTTCGTGCTCATACCTCTTTGTGAGATTGCTCCAGAGTGGGTGCATCCAGTTATGGGCAAGACGGTGAAAGAACTTCTTAAAGAGTGCGATGATACAGAGGAGGTGAGGAAGGTAAGTGGACATGATACTTAAAATAATATTCCTTGCAGTGGCACTCTACGGGGCATACAGGCTCATAAAGGTGATAACAGAGCCTGAAAAGGAGCCCAGAAGACCTCAGGGCATGGGTGGTGGTAACGCAAACTCCAGCATGCCTGAGGAAGAGACAGTCTACGACGAAGTGTGCCTTAAGTACATCCCCAAGAGCCTTGCCCTTGAGTACGAGCACATGGGCAAAAAGTACTACTTCTGCAGCGGTGAGTGCAGGCAGAAGTTCCTCGATACCATAAACAATCCTTACTAAACCCACCTCTGTATGCCCTTTCTACAGGGCTTTTTGTTTGTTTTACCCCCTTTTTTCTGTTATATTGATAGATTATGGTGGGCGAATTTCCCCTTGAGGTCAGGATAGAGAATACAAACCTTTGCAACGCGGTGTGTACCATCTGCCCCAGAGAGCAACTTACAAGACCAAAGGGCACGATGGACTACGAGTTCTTCTGTAAGATTGTAGACCAGCTCGTAGAAGGCGGCACAAAGGAGTTGCATCTACAGGGCTATGGCGAGCCCTTCCTCGATAGAGATATAATAAACAAGATACGCTACGCAAAGGATAAGGGCATACCCTTTACCTTTATGGTTACCAATGCTTCACTCCTTACAGAAGAGGTCATAAGAGAGCTTCTTGAAAGCGGGCTCGATAAACTTAAGATAAGTTTCTACGGGCTCAACAAAAAGGATTACGAAAGCATTCACAGGGGGCTATCTTTCGAAGAGGTAAGGGAGAATGTAGAGCGCCTTATCAGTATAAAAAAGAGCCTCGGGAAGAAGAAGCCCATCATATCGGTAAAATACATAGGTAGCATAGGAGGGTTCTTCAAGTTCTTTATGCAGTGGGGTTTCAAGACGAGGGTCTCCTATGCAAGGCTTCACAACTACGGTTACGGCAGAAACTTCAACCAGCCCCGAACCGATAGAAGGGACAGAAAGTGCCCCATAGTTACCTCTTCTATAATGCAGGTGCTCTGGGATGGCACGGTCGTGCCTTGCTGCTATGATTTCAACGGCAAGGTGGTGCTGGGAGACTTAAGGAAAGAAAGCGTGCGAGATGTCTGGAACGGGGATGCCTACCGCAGCTTCAGGGAGATACACAAAAAAAGAGAATACGAGAAGATACCAATCTGTTTTAACTGCGATAAGCTAAGGTAACGATGGCAAAGAGTTTTCTTATCGTAAAATTCAGCTCCTTCGGAGATATAGTAAACGCACTTCCGGCCGTAGAACACCTTAAAAGATGCTACCCCGATAGCCGCATAAACTGGGTGGTAAAACAGAGCTATGTTGGGCTTTTGAAGGACTGCCCCTTCGTGGACAACATAATAGCCTACGAGGACAACGGCATAAGGGGGCTTCTTGATGTGTTAAAAAAGGTAAGAGCCCTCAAGGTGGACACTGTTATAGACCTTCAGGGAGTCTTAAGGAGTGCCCTCGTGGGCTATCTTTCAGGTGCTCCTGTGAGGGTCTGCTTTCCACACACAAGAGAGGGCAGTAGCCTTTTCTACACCCACATAATGGGTAAGGAGAGAAACGGCACCCATGCAGTACTTGAGAATCTCTCCGTCGTGGAAGAGCTTACGGGCAAAACCCTCGGGAAGAGCCCTGCCTTCGCCATATCTGTAGATAAAGCAGAGCTCGAAAGGGCAAGGGCGCTTCTTAACGGTGTTTCAGAGAAGGAAGGACCCCGTGTGGTCGTAAGCCCAACATCGCGCTGGAAGACGAAGATGTGGGATGGAAGAAAGTTTGCCACCCTCTGTGATATGATAATAGATGAGTACGATGCAACAGTGGTATTCACAGGGGTTGAGAGCGATACACCCTACATAGAGAAGATACAGGCCATGATGAAACACGCCTCGATAAACCTTTCGGGAAAGACGGATATTGCAGCCCTCAAGGGGCTCATAAAAGGGGCAGACCTTGTTATAAGCTGTGATTCGGGCACCATGCACCTTGCCTCTGCACTGGGTAGCCCTGTGGTTGCCATATTTGGACCTACAGACCCTGCCTATACAGGACCCTTTACAGAAAAGAGGGTGGTGGTAAGAAAGACCGTTGATTGTGCACCCTGTAGAAGAAGAGAGTGTGAGGACATGCGGTGTATGAACCTCATAGAGCCGGAGGATGTCATGCAGGGGGTAAGGAGGCTGCTTTAAGGCTATGGGTATACTCTACAGAATAGCCGTTGGGGTTGTGAGAAAGTCTATCCCTGTGCTCGAAGGGTTCGGCATTGCAGAGTTTCCAAGAACCGTGAGGGTGGAGAATACCAACCACTGCAATGCAAATTGTATTACCTGCACACGGGAGCTTATGAAAAGACCCCTTGGGTTCATGACGATGGAGCTGTTTCGAAAGATAGTGGACGAGTGCGCAGAGAACAGGGTAAAGAAGATTCACCTGCATAACTTTGGAGAGCCCATGCTCGATAAAAAACTTATAGACAAGATTGATTACGCAAAGAGCAAGGGCATAGAGACAA
The DNA here is from genome assembly GCA_011371515.1 of Deltaproteobacteria bacterium. Taxonomy (GTDB): domain Bacteria; phylum Desulfobacterota; class GWC2-55-46; order GWC2-55-46; family DRQE01; genus DRQE01. Next base: position 1,201 of record DRQE01000090.1, on the reverse strand, counting down.
GGCTATTTACCAACATGAGTGTCATGACAGAGGGGCTTGCGCGCTCGCTCGTTGAGGCAGGCCTTGGCAAGATAAAGATAAGTATGGATGGCAACACCCCCCAGACCTTCGAGGCAATAAGAAAGGGGCTGAGTTATGACAGGGTGGTAAGAAACATAGAGATGCTACTTGAAGAGCGAGAGAGGCAGGGCAAGGAGACCCCCAAGATAGAGCTCGTGTTCGTTGAGACGGAGAGAAACTACTTCGAAAGAGAAGACTTCATAAGACGCTGGAAGCACAGGGTCGATGGGGTGCACATAACCTCTTACCATAACTGGGCAGGTAGCCTGCATAAAGAGGGCTCACTCGACGAGCGCCAGCTTCCCTGCCCCCGTATATGGCAGACCTTCACCATACTCTGGGATGGTAGAGTTGCCCTCTGCTGTATGGACTACAACGGTGAGGTTATATTGGGCGATGTCAACAGCCAGAGTATAAAAGAGATATTCAACGGCGAGAAACTCAGAAAAATAAGAGAATATCACCTTCAGGGAAGATTCCACATGATACCCATCTGCAGGGACTGTGAGCTCAGAAGATAGCCCGCCTTGAAAAAAAATATCTGTATCGTTTGAAGTTTTGTCTTCTTTTATAGTAAAATAAATTTTTTAATCATGAAACAGGCTGGGGCAGAAAGGATTCTCGTAAGGGTTCCAAACTGGATAGGCGATGCTGTAATGTCGCTACCTGCACTGGTATGCCTTAAAAGACATCTGCCAGAGGGCTCTATAACTGTGCTTGCAAAGGATAAGGTTGTGCCAGTCTTCGAGGCACTCGACAGAGGGCTTCCTATCCTGAGATACGACGACAGAGGAGTTCATAGAGGGATAGGCGGACTGTTAAGACTTAAAGAGGAGCTTAAAAGAGAGGGGGTTAGTGCCGCCCTTCTCTTTCAGAACGGCTTTGAGGCAGCCCTTGTGGCATGGCTTGCAGGTATAAAGAAGAGGGTGGGCTATGCAAGACACATGCGAGGCCCTCTTCTTACAGACCCCCTTAAGGTTACAGATGTGGTGAACAGAAGGCATCAGGTCTACTACTATCTTGAGATAGTAAAAAGGTTTGGCCTGGATGTGCCAGACAGGGTGGATGGCTATCCCGAACTCTCTGTGGATGCCTGCTTGGATGGACTTCTTCCAGAGGGCAAACCCATACTTGGGCTTTC
>DRQE01000089.1 GCA_011371515.1 Deltaproteobacteria bacterium | reverse complement strand
GCTGTTTTTATAATATTAGATTAATATTTTTTAATGAAGTAAATTATTAATTGACAACATTTTGACAATAGTGTAATTTATAGGAATATAAGCACCTATAACACCCACAGAGCTTTCCAAGTCATGAGAAAGATACTCGTAGTAGAAGATGAAGAGTCCATCAGAGAGTACATTACAGAGCTTCTCACAAGAGAAGGCTACAGGGTGCTGGCAGCAGATGGTGAGCAGGATATAAAAGACACTCTCTCCAAGTTTTCTCCTCACATTGTAATAACTGATCTAAGACTTCCAAACAAGAGCGGTATAGATGTTGTAAAGACGGTAAAGCACCTCAATCCAGAGGCTGTATGCATAATAATAACTGCCTATGCCACTGTGGAGAGTGCGGTTGAGGCAATGAAGGCAGGTGCCTTTACCTATCTTAAAAAACCATTTTCAAAAGAAGACCTTCTGCTTGCCCTTAAGGAAGCAGAGTGTGTATACGGGCTCAAGCGTGAGAACACCCTTCTACGTCAGGAGCTCCAGAGAAGGTATGAAGAGACCATACTCGGTTCGAGCCCTGCCATAGAGAAGGTGAGAAGCCTTATAAGAAAGGTTGCAGATAGCGATTCAACTGTACTCATACTCGGTGAGAGTGGTACCGGCAAAGAGCTCGTTGCACGGGCACTTCACAACTTAAGCTCCAGATACAACAAGCCCTTCATACCGATAAACTCTGGTGCTATACCTGAAAGCCTTCTTGAAAGCGAACTCTTTGGCTACGAGAAGGGTGCCTTCACCAATGCCTTCGCAACCAAGGTTGGTAAACTTGAGGCAGCCGATGGCGGCACGGTATTCTTCGACGAGATAGGTGACATGAGCCCTGCACTACAGGTGAAGGTGTTGAGAGTTCTACAGGAGCGTGAGTTCGAACGCATTGGCGGAAGAAAGACCATAAAGGTTGATATAAGGGTTATCGCAGCCACAAACAGAAACCTTGAGGAGATGGTAAAAAACAAGAGCTTTCGCGAAGACCTTTATTACAGACTCAATGTGATACCCATACAGCTTCCGCCACTGCGTGAAAGGAAAGAAGACATACCGGTTCTTGTTGCCCACTTCATAGATACTCTATCGAAACAGAAAAGACGAAACATAAGTGGCATAGAGCCTGATGCGATGAAGCTGCTTACAGAATACCACTGGCCCGGCAATGTAAGGGAGCTTGAAAACCTTATGGAAAGGGTAATAATCCTTAAAGGAGAAGGCAGGATAACACGACAGGATATAGAAGAATCCCTCCATGTAAAGAAACTCCAGCAGGAACCATCCGCAGATACCATGGAACTCCCACCAGAAGGGGTGGACTTCAACACCGAGGTCCATGAGTTCGAGAAAAAGCTCATCCTCACGGCACTCAAGAAGAACAACTGGATAAAGAAAAAGGCAGCCGATTACCTTAGCCTCAACAGAACCACCCTCATAGAGAAGATGAAGAGGATGGGGCTTCTAAGTTAGGTCATTTAATTGACACCTTTCATGACCAGAATCCCGTCATAAAATAGTGCACAAAGGTTCTCTCCCGCCATTCTAACACTTTGATTTTACTGCAAAAATATGGTTTCTCCAAACAATCGTTAACCTGTGGCACATATATTGCAAAATATAATGCGTAAGATGCTATGGTTTCGATTGTTTTTGATAACACTATTTATTGCTTCATCGTGGTCAACTCTACATGCAGCAGTACTTGTGGATATAAGGGCAGGTGGACACGGAGAGTTCGAAAGGGTTGTTGTGGAGTTGAGCCAGAGGGTGGAGTTTCACATAGAGAAGGAGGGAAGGGGGCTTGTTGTATCCATAAAAGACGGGGATGAGTTCAAAGACTACAGAAGAAAGCTTCCAGAAGGAGCACTCTTCAGGGTTGAAAAGATAGAAGGCAATGGCAGCTGGCTTAAGATAAAGATAGCCTTGAGGGCAGATGTAGAGGTAAAGGAAAGCTCCATGGACGAACCATTCAGGATAGTGATAGACCTTACAAAGAAAGGAAAGGCGAGAAGGACGATGAAAAAGGAAAAGCTGCACTCACTATCAACCAAGAAGGAGACTTCAGAAAAGCCTTCCAGAGATATTCCCCCACAAAAAGCCATAAGTATTGACGACATACCCCTGCTTCCATCGGGTATGAAGATAACATCAGGGAAAGACAGGGGCGTGGAATTCAACGATGGATGGAGATGGATATACCGAAAGGAGGTGCAGAAAAGACTTGCCCTCGTTGAGGATACAGCCGTGGAGCTTGAAAAACTCGTTGAAGCAGAGCTTTCAGAGGAAGAACTGAAAGAGCTCAAGGCAGCCCTTGAGGGAATGCACAATGCAGAAGGGCTCGTGGCATTGAAGGAGAAATACAGGGGTACAGCTATAGCTCCAGTTGTAAGGTTTGTGCAGGCTTACATCTACGAGAGGAAGGGGTTTTACCCCGAGGCAATAGCCCATTACAGGCTGGCGGCAGAGGAGATAAAGGGCGAGCAAGAGAAGACACTTCTAAGAGAAACGCTCTTCAGAGAGGGGCTTGTTATGTTCCTTCAGGCAAGGTTTGCAGACTCCATCGAGCCACTTAAGAAGGCCTATGCCATGGGACACAGAAGGGCTGGTGGCTACCTTGCCAATGTGCTTCTTATAAGAGGAGAGGTTGCAAAGGCATGGCGTATATTTTCGAAACTCAAGAGCCCGGAGCACTCCCTGACCATCATGGGTATAGCAGATTTGAGTATGGGAGCGGGCAGATACAGACATGCCAGACTTCTTTATAGAAAACTATTTAACAGATACCCCGACAATGAGGAGATAAGCGCATTCTTCATACTCCGCCTTGCAGATACATATAGGCTTGAGGCTAACAGGAGTCAGTCCATAAGGCTATATACAAATATAAAAGATGAATACAAAGACGAGGCAAGGGTTATGGGGATGATGGGGCTTGCAGAGGCTCTTGCGGACAAGGGGGATAAGAAGTCTCTCATTGCTGCTGAGAATATCTACAGGGCGATAATCTCCTACGATTATCTGGCAACAGAGTATGCCTATACAGCCATTGCCGAAGTGGAGGCACGGCTCGGTAGATACCAGCGGGCAATACTCTACCTTGAGGAGATGACCCAGAGATACCCCACAGGAGAGTTCAAATACAGAGCCTACAACATGAGGGGCTACATAGTCCACAGGTGGATAGATAGCCTTTTCAAAAAGAATGATTACCATATGATAGCTCGAATATACAGGATATACGAAAAGGAGATACCCTTTGGCCTTAAAGCCCCTACATATCTGGCTGCAGGAAGGGCTTTCATGGAGCTGTCTCTATACAGAGAGGCCATAGAGGCTCTTAAGAACGCCGTAAAGATGGGTAAACAGGATATATCTCAGGAGGCGCTGGTACTTATAGGGTTCTCTTACATGAAACTCGACGAGCTGAGCAGGGCACAGAGAGTAATAGAGGGCTTTCTTGAGAGCTATCCAGAAAGCAGGCTCAAAGACAGGGCTTTGAGGGTGCTCGCAATGGTCTACCATGCAAAGGGAGAACACAAGGAGCTTGCATCGATAAAGAGTAAAGACCCCGATGTGCTTCTGCTCAAGGCATCATCTCTTTACAACCTGCGCAGATACAGTGAGGCAGAAAGAATATTCGATCAGGTTGCGGTTGTGTATTCAAAGACCAAGGGCAAGGAGAAGAAACTGGCACACATATACATAACCATGGGAGATATGGCTTTTATGGACGGCAGCTACAGAGCGGGCATTGAACGCTACATAAAGGCAAAGAGCCTGTCCAGATGGTTATCGAAAGAGGACATTGCGTGGATAGACCTGCGTCTTGCCGAGGGATACAAAAAACTCGGGCACTATGAGGCAATGCATAGCTTCGTGGAAGAACTCAAAGATACAGCCGGAGAGGACGGTATCATCGAGGAGTTCGTAGACCTCTTGCTCGATGAGGGGGTAGAGAGATGGAAGGAGACACTACATTGAGAACACTAAATGAGGCATTCGAGACTTTCAGAAGGGCATCAAAAAGCCTTGAGGACAGATACAGGTTGCTCGAGAAAAAGATAGAAAGGCTTAACCAAGAGCTCTCTGAAAAGAACAGGATGATGGAAAGGACGAGAAGACTTGCCGCCATGGGAGAGATGGCCGCCAAGATAGCCCACGAGATAAGAAACCCCCTTGCATCGATAGAAATCTTTGCCTCCATACTTACAAGAGAGCTTGAAGGAAGCGATAAGAGACGATTTGCCCTCTTAATATCAAAGGGGGTGAAAAGACTGGATAACCTTCTTACAAATATGCTCGTTTTTGCAAGGGCACCCAGACCAACAGTTGCTCCCACAGACATGAGGGCTGTAATAGAAGATGTGTTGCAGACTGTGAAGCCATCTCTGGATGAGCCCGTAAGTATAAGTTGTCGCCACACTGGAGATACGGTCATCAAGGCAGATGGTTCTCTTATAAGACAGGTCGTTTACAACCTGCTCATAAATGCCCTTGATGCGGTAAAAGGCAGGGAAGGACGGATAGAGATAACTACAGAGAGGCTCGTAAACGGCAGGGATGTGCTCAAACTCGTAATAAAGGACAATGGAGATGGCATACCAGAAGATGTACTGGACAGGATATTCGACCCCTTCTTTACGACAAAACAGCGTGGCACAGGGCTGGGCTTGTGTATAGTGGATTCCATAGTGAAGTCTCACGGGGGGAAGATATGGGTGGAATCAACAAGGGGTAAGGGTGCCACATTCTATGTGG
>DRQE01000088.1 GCA_011371515.1 Deltaproteobacteria bacterium | reverse complement strand
TGCTTGCCACAGATGGCGTTATAGTATGCGAGAGCTCGAAACGCCACAAAGTTGAAGCCCCTGAAGGCGTAAGAATATTAAAGGAAAAGAGATACGGAGATACGATGGTATACTTTCTGGAAAAGGAGTAGGAAGGGATGACAAAACACATGGCCATCTACCCAGGAACATTCGATCCCATAACCCGTGGACACCTCGATATAATAGAGCGCTGCCACAAACTCTTCGATGAGGTCGTGGTGGCAGTTGCAGAGGAGACGACAAAAAGCCCGCTATTTTCAGTTGCCGAGAGAATCGAGATGATAGAGGAAGAGATAAAAGACTATCCGAATGTGAGTGTGGAAAGCTTCAAGGGGCTTCTTATAAACTATGTGTCGAGTAAAGGGGCATCTGTTATAGTAAGGGGCTTACGGGTTATATCTGACTTTGAGTACGAGTTTCAGATGGCTCTTACCAACCGCGAGCTTGCCCCGTCTATAGAGACGGTCTTTCTTATGACCTCTGAGAACTATGCCCACATAAGCTCAAAGTTCATAAAGGAGATTGCAAAACTCGGTGGCAGGCTCGAAGCCTTCGTAACACCGGGTGTGGAGGAAAGACTCAAAAAAAGGTTCGGAGAGAGAAGATGAGGCTTAAACTTTCCCAGAGGGTTCTGGGCCTTGAGGCCTCCCCCACCCTTGCCATAACGAGCAGGGCAAAGGAGCTTAAAAAGAAGGGTCATGACATAGTAAGTTTCACCGCAGGGGAGCCAGACTTTGACACCCCTTCTCACATAAAAGAGGCTGCCATAAGGGCTATAAACGAGGGGCATACGAAGTACACCCCTGTGGGTGGCATAGATGAGCTTAAAGAGGCCATAATAGAGCGCTACAGGAAGGACCACTCCCTTGAGTACAGCAAAGAGGAGATACTTGTCTCATGCGGTGGTAAGCACTCTTTCTACAATCTCTGTCAGGCACTGCTTGACCAAGGTGATGAGGTAATAGTGCCTGCCCCGTACTGGGTATCCTACCCGCCAATGGTAAGGCTTGCAGGGGGTGTGCCCAGAATAGTTTCCACCGATGAAAAAGATGGCTTCAAGATTAGCCCCGAAGAGCTCGAAAATGCCATAACAGAAAAGACGAAGGCAATTGTCATAAACAGCCCATCGAACCCCACAGGGGCGGTATATTCGCATGAGGAATTGAAGGCACTCGTGGAGATTGCAGTTGAACGGGGTGTGCTCGTCATATCAGATGAAATATACGACAAACTCGTCTACGGAGAGGTAGAAAGCGTATGTGCCGCGGGCGTTTGCGAGGGGGCAAGGGAGAATACGATAGTTCTTAACGGGGTCTCAAAGAGCTATTCCATGACGGGCTGGAGGATAGGTTACGCCCTTGGCCCGAAAGAACTTATAGATGCCATGATGCGTATCCAGAGCCAGTCCACCTCAAACCCCACATCCATAAGCCAGTGGGCATCGGTGGCAGCCATCAGTGGCTCACAGCAGTGTGTGGAGGAGATGAAAAGGGAGTTCAAAAAGAGAAGAGACATCATGGTCGATGGGCTTAACTCCATAGAGGGTATAAGCTGTATCAGGCCTCATGGTGCGTTCTATGTGTTTGCAAATGTATCAGCCCTTTTTGGAAGGCGTTACAACGATAGGGTTATAAACAGCTCGGTGGAGTTTGCTTCCTTTCTTCTCGATACAGTGGAGGTCTGTGTTGTGCCGGGTGCAGGGTTTGGAGACGATAGGTTTGTAAGGCTATCCTTTGCCTGTTCAGAGGAAGACATAAAGAAAGGTGTTGAAAGAATAAGAGAGGCGGTTGGGCTCTTGAGGTAAGGGGGCTATTCTTCCTCGAATATATCTGCCTCGAATATGTATATATCAGCCCCTTCACGCCAGCAGCCCGGTGGAAGCCCTGCCTTAAGGCATGTCTGGTCGAGAAACTGGTATTTATCGAGCCCATGCTCTGTGGCAACCTGTGGAAGAAGCACCCCACGGTTAAGCCCCTTTACGATGTATATGCCGTGTCTTCCCACCTCTATCTCTTCCACATCGTCTATCTTTCTCAACGGTGAAAGCACGGATATTTCTATACGGACATCCTCGAGTTCCTCTTCCCTTACGGGGCTGAAACGCGGATCATCCTTTGCAGCGGCAACTGCCATATCACGCACGGTCTCGTAGAGGGGCTTGTTGGACTGAAACATCCCTATGCAGCCACGAAGCCTTCCGTCACGGGTGTGTATGGTTACGAAGGCTCCACGCTCTTCGAGAAGAGCAGGGCTGTCTACAGAAAATACAGGCAGTGGCTCTCCTTTTGCCACGGCACTGATGGTCTCTCTTGCAATCTCAAGGAGTCTTTCCTTATCTTTTTCAGATAACTTCATACTTACCTGAATACATACAAGGGGCTTGCCTTTTGAACATCTTATCATATATAATCAGATTTTGCATTGAATTTTAAGGAGGTAGCAGAAGGGTGTCAAGAATAGATGAACTGAAGAAAGAGGTTCGCAGGCTTCTAAAAGAACGCAATGCCGTGCTTCTTGCCCACAACTACCAGCGCGACGAGATTCAGGAGATTGCAGACTTAAGGGGAGACTCTCTGGGCTTGAGCCAAGAGGCAGCCCGCACGGATGCAGATGTTATAGTCTTCTGTGGGGTGCACTTTATGGCAGAAAGTGCTGCCATACTTTCTCCACAGAAGAAGGTGATACTGCCAAGGATGGACGCAGGCTGCCCGATGGCAGACATGATAACGGCAGAGCAGCTGAGAGAAGAGCGTGAAAAACGCCCGGGAGTGCCCGTTGTTGCCTATGTGAATACCTCGGCAGAGGTCAAGGCATTGAGTGATATATGCTGCACC
>DRQE01000087.1 GCA_011371515.1 Deltaproteobacteria bacterium | reverse complement strand
GTTGACGACGGAGAATATCTTGCTCAGCACTATGAACTTCCAGAGCTTGCCATCCTTTGCCACCGCCTTTATGGTGCCGTTGAGCCCTCTGGTGTAGGGCTCTTCTCTTTTGCAGTCTATATCGAAAACTGCCGTGAAGCGTCCTGTGAGAACCCCTTTCTTCACCCCAAGGTCTTTAAGAAGGGGTGAGAGCTTGAGCCTCGATGCCCTGAACTTGAGTTTGAACTTTCTGTCCGTAAGCCCGCTGTAGAGGGCGGCAAGCCCTGTAACCTGCCCACCGTGGGATGTAAAACTTACAGGCTCGAACCTTATCGAATAGGGATCCACCACTACATCGGCCGAAAGGTTCCAGAAGGTTACCCTGTGCACCTTGCCTGCCTTTGCGGTAAGTTTCCCCTTTGCCTTTACAGGATAGCCCTTCGGAGTCTTCTCTTTTTTGTGTATGGTGAGAAAGTCGTCGGTATCGAGAAAGTCTGAGACGAGGGAGAAACTCACAATCCTCTTTCTTATGTCGAGAAGGTTTATCTTACCTGAAAGATGGCTCTTTCCTATGTATAGTTTTTTAAGTACCACATCTGCCCCTTTGCCGCTGAACCTTGCCACAAGGTTCATGTCCCGCACGGAGTTTCTGAAGAGTGTGCTCCTGAAAAGACCATCTTTCACCGTCACCTTGCCATCAATACTTGTGCCATAGGAACTATCCTTAAGAGAAAGGTTAACATATATAGAGCCCATGGCAGGTGAGTCTGTCTGGATGTGGCGGAATATACCCCTGATGTCTTCTACCTTCAAACTTCTGGAATGTAGCTTGAGAGAATATCGCCCCTTCTTTACATAGCCTTCCACATTTAGCCTCGATTTGCCTGATACTATGGCAGCATCCTTTATGTAGAGCCTGTCCTTTTTCACCCTCACCGTGGAGCGAACAAGGAGCGGATACCCCCTGTCCTTGTGTATTATCTCACGATAGATAAGACCTGACTTGGAGAGATCAACCACAGAGGATATGTTGAGTGAATCCATACTGCCCTTTATGTGCACTTTGAGGTCTGCCGGATATGTGAGCACAGGTTCTTTAAGATACATTGAGGTGAGCCCGTAGCCAGCGCGTCCCCTGACCTCCATGTCGAGGCTGGGTCTTTTCTTGTAATCGGCTATGGTGCCCTCTATCGTAAGTGAGCTATCCCTGTAGCTTGCAGAAAGCCCCTTTATTCTGACACTGGCTCTATCGAACTCAACCGTGCCAGATGCCACAAGCGAGAGGGGTTTTAGCGGGCTGTAGGATGCCCTTACGGAATCCAGCGTTACGCTGCCATTGAAGTCTATTGAAGAAGGCTCCGTTGCAATGCCCTCCATTTGAAGCTCAAGGGCTGCACGCCCTGAAAGCTCTATGGACTTGAGTGGTTCCTCTGGAATGGTCTTCTTTACCTCTTTAAGAAGCTGGGCTGTGTCCACATCGGCAGATATAGATAGCCTGACCCTTGGGTTCTCTTTTATGGAGGTTAGTGTGCCCTCTATCCTGTGAAAATAGGTGTTGCCATAGGTGCCCTGTATGTTTTCAAGCTCTATGTTGCCAGCCCTGAAGACGAGTCTTCCGTTAAGTGAAGAGAATGGATAATCGAACCGCCTGTGCATGAATGCCATATCCATAAGCTCTGCATCCACCACAAGGGAGTCTAAATAGGGTTTTACCTCTGAGGAGAATGTAAGCCTGTTGAGTTTTATAAAGCCCTTTATGTCCTTGAACTCCTCTATTACCGATTTTATGCCCTTTGGGAAGCTATCTTCCCTGAAGAATCTCTTTATGTGGGTTGGCATGAATGGGGTTGTGGAAAGCGAAAGGCTTATAGACTTCTGGGGTAGCTTGAATGTTACAGAGCCGAGTATAACAAGGTCCTCTATGTTGAACTTTCCATCTTCAACGGATATGACAAGTGAGTCCTTCTTTTTCGTTAGCTCTACATTGGCAACCCCTGCCTTAGAGTGTATGGGTTTTCTGAAAAGTGCTGGATATTCGAGCCCGAGTTCCTTTATCGACGAGGTGCCCTTTATGACGAAGTCTCCTGTAAAGGGGTCTTCCCCACGGAGCTGGTATTCAAGGTCTGCCGAAAGGGTGCCGCTTAAGTCCACCCCTTTGAGCTCATCCTTTATGTAGCTTAAAAATGTGGATACCTTGAGATTCTCAAAGAATGCCGTGCCCGTGAGAAGTCTGCCACTGTCTTCTTTTCTCATCTCACCCGAGAGCTTGAAAGGGGTGTTTGGAAGAAGCACACCCGAGCCACTGTAGGTGATTACATCGGTATATATATCAAAGTACAGATAGGTTCGCCTGAGCTCATAGTGCATCTTCTTTCTGGGAAAGTTGTCCGCCACCGTTATTGAGGCATTTCGCACCTTAAGCCCACGAAGCATTACATGGAATAGCTTCTTTTTTCGTATCTTCTCAAGGTTGAGTCTTCCTGTAACATCTCTTCTCAGAACTACCACAGGTTGCTCAAGGTGCAGTTCCTTTACTATGAGCCGTTTGAAAAACATGGGTAGTATGTATAGGGTTGCCTCTGCAGACTCTGCTTTTACGATAGGTTCTTCCCTGTAGAGAAGTTTGAACCCCTTTAGCTGTATGGTAAGGTGTGGCAGGAACTTCACATAGACCCTGTCAATCTCCACCGTGCCGTTTATGCGCTCCTCTATGCGGGCTTTTATCTCGCCACGGTACTGGGTAAGGTCTATGGGTATGGTGGAAAGCAGTATTACAGCCGCTGCGATTATCGATAGGATTATTATTAAAAGCGCCTTCTTCAACATACACTCCTGTCTCGTAACAGGCTCTTTACAGACAACCTAAGAACTTCCTGACAGCAGCCTTTTAAGCCACCCCTGTTTTGCCTCTATTGCCTCTTCAGGGCAGACCTCCTGACAGCAGTAACATCTTATGCATCCATCGTAGTCTATGTGTATGCGGTCTTCTTTTCTCATTATCTTCGGTGGACACACATCCACACATACACCACAGAGGGTGCACCGCCGATGTTCTATTACAGGCCTTGAGGTGAGGGCACTCTTTACCACTCTTTTAAGTGGGCTTGGCAGAAAGTATGCAAAGTCTACATTTATAAGCGGTGGAAAGCTGAATTTGTGGGGCTTAAATCTTTCAGGCTTTTCACCAAGTATTCGTATCTTCTCTTGTCTTACATCTTCCAGCCCCTGTGTGTGCGCGGTCTTAAGTATTGGAACCTGCAAGACATCTTTACCCACAATAGAAGCACACACTGTATCAAGGGCAAGGGCTGATGGAGATATTGCCACAAAACCTGTGCGCACGGGATCCCCACTGCTTGGGCCATTGCCTTCCATACTTATTATGGCATCCATCACGGTAAGCCTTGGTTTTATGTAGTCGTGAAGGTCCAGCATCATCTGTGAGAAGTACTCAAGGTCTGTTCCTGCCTGAAGGTGCCACTGTGCCTTTCTTTTACCCGGCACACAGCCGAAGATGTTCTTTACTCCCATGGTAAGGAGCATCTGGGCGTGGGTCTTGAGTTTCGGCAAGTTTATAACCCCATCCACTGTGAGAAGCTCTTCTGCAACCTCAAACCTTTTGAATCTTCTTCCCCGCGGGTTGTCCACCTTTACGGCGTTCTTTATCTGAAGAAGCTCTGCAGATGTCTGGCCCACCACATCCATAACCCCGCATGCCTTTGCCACTTTAAGTGTGCTTCCAAGCCCGGGGCTATCGCCTACAAGGGGGATGCCACCTGCCTCCTCCACGAGCTTTATCATTGCCCACACTATGTTTGGATGGGTGGTTACAGCCCTATGGGCTGGCTTTGCTGAAAGAAGGTTGGGCTTTAGAAGTATCCTCTCACCCGGCTTTACGAACCTTCCTATGCCGCCTACAGGCTCAAGCCCCTGTCTTATGGCTTTGAGAAGTGGCTCTCTTGAGTAGTCCTCGCATCTTACAAGTGAGACTTCCATAATACACCAGAAATGGGGGCAGGGTTACTTAAGCTTCTTAAGGTGCTTCTTGGCAAGCTCAGATTCCTGTGAATCGGGGTGTTCGTCTATTATCTTTTTGAGCAATATCTTCGCCTCCTTTATGGCACCGAGCTTTTCAAAGGAGTACGCCTGTTTTAGTAGTGCTGCTGGCACCTTGTCACCCTTAGGATAGTTCTTTATGACCTTGTTGAACTCCACTATGGCGCCTTCCCAGTCTCCACGGGCGTAATATATCTCTCCTATCCAGTATTGGGCATTGTCAGAAAGGCGGTGGTTGGGGTAGAGGGATAGGAACTGGCGAAGAACCTTGAGCCCTTTGTCGTAGTCCTTCTTCTCTCTTACGAGGTTGAGCCCTTCCATGTAGAGCTCACCGGGGTTGGGCTTTTCTGACTCTTTCTTTGCTGCGGGCACACCTTTTGCTGCTATATTCTGTAGTTTTTCTTCAAGCTCCTTTACGGCTGTGCGTAGCTCTTCGAGCTCTGTGGAGAGTTTGTCTATGGCAGGCTCTTCAGCCCTGTCTTTTTTGAGCGCTTCCTCTATTGTCTTGAGCCGTTCGTCCATGGACTGTATGGAAGAGGCGAGAAACTCGGTATTCTCCTTTACCCTTACGATGTTGTATTGCTTCTCCTCTGCAAGTCCTCTTACCTCTGCCATCTCCTCACGCAGGGTGTCCATCTCTGCCGATAGTCTTGCAGCAAGGGTTCTTACCTCTTTCCTTGAGGCATCGAGTTCTTTTCTTATTGCCGCAAGCTCTTTCTCTAATGTCGAGGTCTTCTTTTTCAGTTTGCTTATGTCACCCCGTATGGGATCATTCTTTGGACTTACAAGAAGGGTACAACCTGCAAGCATTGTGGAAAGGATTATAAGAAGGAAAACTCTTTTCATGTTGAAACCTCCTCAAGTGCATATATGCCGAGTCTATCTGAAGGGAGACCATGAAGGGGCACTCTCGTTGCCCTTTGTGGGGTCGAGCCTTCTTTTGCCAGAGCCGTCTCTTCGCATAAGGTACAGATATGCTCTACCCCGCCTGTCTTTGTGTTCGTACACTATGTATCTTCCATCAGGCGACCACGAGGGCTCAAGGTTGTCTCCCTCGAAGGTGAGTTGCCTGTGTATGCCGGTCTTTATATCCATCAGCCATATATTGAACCTGCTGTCCTCTCTTCTCACATAGAGAATGCTACGGCCATCTGGGGACCACACGGGCGAGGTGTTGTAGTTGCCCTCGAAGGTAATCCTACGGGGCTTTTTGTCTACCAAGTCTAACACATATATCTGTGGTTTTCCAGCCATATCGGACACATAGACCAGTTTTCTACCATCCGGTGACCACGAGGGCGATACATCTATGGCATAGTTACTGGTAAGCTGTGTGAGTCTGCCCGTTTTGCTGTCGAAAAGAAATAGTTCAGGGCTCTTTTTGCCCTTCATCGTGAGCGCAAGGTATCTTCCGTCTGGAGACCAGCCACCACCAATGTTTATGCCGTTCCTGCAGGCAATGGTCTTCAGTTTCCCTGTTCTAAGCACCTGCTGGTAGACACAGGGATAGCCCTTCATGTAAGATGTGTAACTGAAACTCTTGCCATCTGGTAGCCAGCGCGGAGAGATGTTTATAGAGCGATTGCGCGTGAGTCTCACTACATTCTTTCCGTCGTAGTCTGATATGTATATCTGTTTTCTTCCGGTTGCATCTGATACGAATAGAAGTTTCGTTGAGAACACTCCTCGTTTGCCCGTAAGTTTTTCAACAAGGTCATCTGCGAAGGCATGTGCAAG
>DRQE01000086.1 GCA_011371515.1 Deltaproteobacteria bacterium | reverse complement strand
TTTCAGAACTTACAAACAATGGGCTTGGTAGAAGGGGTTTTCATCTCGTCTACTCATCGCTTGCCCTGCATCACCTTGAAAAAGAGGATAAAAGGCATCTTCTGAAGCATGTAGAAAGAGCCCTTCTTTCTGGTGGATACTTCGTAAATATGGACATCGTGGTGCCACCTTCGAAGGACATAGAGGAGTGGTACGAAAGGGTCTACAGGGTGGAGATGGACGAGGCAGCCCGTAAAAGGGGCATAGAGTCTGTAGCCGATGAGGTCATAAAGAGGGCATCCGCACCCGAGCACAGAAAAAGGCTTCTTACCCTTGAAGAAGAACTTGAGCTTCTGAAGGAGACAGGCTTTATAGAGGTTGAATGTTACTATAAATACATGGGCTTCTGCGTATACGGTGGAAGAAAGAGCCCTGCTATCTCTACAGGATAGAATGCCGTGGAGGAAGCCCTTATGTCCGCAGTTGTTGTGCCCTTCTCTTACAATCTCGTTGCATAAAAGGGGTTATTCTGATAAATTTAAATAATTTAACGGGTTTCTGAAGGGAGGCTGTTTTCATGATACTTCCGTACAGGGGAGTATATCCAGAGATTGGAGAGTCGGTCTACATAGATGAGAGCGCAAGGGTTATAGGTGATGTCAGGATAGGGGATTTCTCCAGTGTGTGGTTCAATGTGGTAATAAGGGGCGATGTGAACTATATACGGATAGGCGAGAAGACGAATGTGCAGGACAACTCCACCCTCCATGTAACCAAAGACATCTATCCCCTTATAATAGGAAGCGAGGTTACCATTGGACATGGTGTGATACTCCATGGTTGCACCCTTGAAGACAGAATACTCGTTGGGATGGGTGCCATCGTGCTCGATAATGCCCACATAGGTGAGTGCTCAATAATAGGGGCAGGCTCGGTGGTAACCGAGGGCACAAGGATTCCGCCCAGAAGCCTTGCCCTTGGTGTGCCAGCTCGTGTGGTAAGAAGGCTTGAAGACGAAGAGATAGAAAGGATAGCCCGTTCGGCAAGAAATTACATAGAGTATGCAAAGGACTACATGAAAGGGGAAAGATGAGGATTGCCTCGATAGACATAGGTTCAAACACACTTAGGCTTCTCGTTGCAGAGACAACCCAAGGCGGGGCACTCAAAGAGATTGCCAGAAGCCGCAGGATAACAAGGCTCGGTGGTGGCTTTACCGAAGAGACGGGGCTTAAAGAGGACGCAATAGAGCGCACGATAGAAGCCCTAAAAGAGTTCAAAGAGATTGCAGACCGAAACGGTGCAGAATGTATACTTACGGTTGCAACGAGTGTGGTAAGAAGGGCAAAGAACAGGGAGCTTTTCCTTGAAAGGGTAAAAGAAGAGATAGCCATAGATGTAAAGGTCATAGACGGCACAGAGGAGGCACGCCTGTCTGTGGAGGGGGTGCTCTCTGTCATAGAGACCGATAAAGAGGACACACTGGTGGTGGACATAGGTGGTGGCAGCACAGAGTTCGTCTACTGTAGAGGAAGTAAGATACTCAAGGCAAAGAGTGTTGAGAATATGGGGGTGGTCCACCTCACCGAGGGGTTCATAAAGGAAGACCCTCCGGCAAGAGAAGAGCTTGAAAGACTCGAAAAGAGGGTAGACGAGTTCGTGCGTATGGTAAAGGAGGCTATAAGGGATGTCTTCAGAGCCGGTGAGTGTGAGCTCTGCGGAACGGCCGGCACTGTGACGACCCTTGCAAGTATAGACCAGTCGCTCGACACTTACGAGCCCGAACTGATAAACAACTATATTCTCACCTATGATAATGTAAAGGCTATATACCAGAGGCTATCTCTCTTAACGCTTGAGGAAAGAAAGAGTATTCTTTCCCTTGAGAAGGGCAGAGAAGACCTGATAATTCCCGGTGCAGCCATAGTGCTTGCCTGCATGGAGGGCTTTGGCATTTATACGATGAGGGTGAGTGATGCAGGGCTTCTTGAGGGAATAATAATAGATGCGTTGAAGAAAGAATCTTACAGAAAAGGGGGTGTGGGCTAAATGGAAAAGGATATAAGAACAGCTCTTACATTCGACGATGTACTGCTGGTGCCTGCCTACTCAGAGGTGCTGCCAAGAGATGTGGATGTATCGACGAAGCTGACAAACGAGATAAGGCTGAACATACCGCTTCTGAGTGCTGCCATGGACTCTGTAACCGAGGCACGCATGGCAATAGCCATAGCACAGGAAGGTGGCATCGGCATTATACACAAGAACCTTACCGTTGAGGAACAGGCTCAACAGGTGGATAGGGTGAAAAAGTACGAGTCTGTCGTCATACTCAAACCAAAGACCCTTGAGCCGGAACAACGGGTGGCAGATGCATTGAAGATAATGAAAGAGGAACAGATCTCGGGCTTTCCCGTTGTAAGAGCTGATGGGGTTCTGGTAGGTATCGTTACCAACAGGGACTTAAGGTTTGAAGAAGACCCTGAAAAGAAGATATCCGAGATTATGACCAAGAATGTAGTTACCGCTTCTAAGGACATATCCATAGAGGAGGCAAAAAGGATACTCCACCGCCACAGGATAGAGAAGCTGCCCCTTGTGGACGATGCGGGCAGACTCAAAGGTCTTATAACCATGACCGATATAGAAAAGAGGGAGCGTTTCCCCAACTCCTGTAAGGACGAGCTCGGAAGACTGCGTGTGGGAGCTGCCGTGGGTGTATCCTTCGATAGAGATGCCAGAGTCGAAGCCCTTCTTAAGGCAGGTGCCGACTGCATAGTTATAGATACAGCCCATGGACACAGCAAAGGGGTTATAGAGTCAATAAAGGCTATAAAGAAGAACTTCCGTTGCCAGCTCATAGCAGGCAATATTGCCACAAAGGAGGCGGCAGAGGCACTCATTGAGGCAGGAGTGGATGCCATAAAGGTTGGCGTGGGACCCGGTTCCATCTGCACCACGAGGATAGTAACCGGCATAGGGGTGCCACAGATAACCGCCATAATGGACGCCGTAAGTGCGGCAAGAAAGAAGGGTATACCGGTTATAGCCGATGGGGGGATAAAGTACTCAGGAGATGTCACCAAGGCACTTGCTGCAGGGGCACATTCGGTTATGATAGGCGGGCTCTTTGCAGGCACCGAGGAAAGCCCGGGTGAGACCATACTTTACCAAGGACGCACCTTCAAGCTCTACAGGGGTATGGGCTCCATAGAGGCAATGAAGAGGGGTAGCAAAGACCGTTACTATCAGGACGACGTGGAAAGTGAGCTCAAGTTCGTGCCCGAAGGCATAGAGGGCAGGGTGCCACACAAAGGTCCCCTTGCCTCTACCATATATCAGCTTATAGGAGGGCTCAAGGCTGGTATGGGTTATCTTGGATGCAGGACCATAGAAGAGCTCCACAAAAAGGCAAGGTTTGTAAAACTAACACCTGCGGGCCTCAGAGAAAGCCATGTGCACGATGTGGTGATAACAAAAGAGGCTCCAAACTACCAGATAGAGATAAAGTAAGATGAAGGACATACATCAGCATAAAGTACTCATACTGGACTTCGGCTCACAGTACACTCAACTTATCGCAAGAAGGGTCAGAGAGGCACATGTGTACTGCGAGATACACCCCTACAACAAACCCCTCTCGGAGATAAAAAGATTCAACCCGAAGGGCATAATCCTTTCAGGAGGTCCATCGAGTGTGCACGACAGGGGTGCCCCCAAGGTTTCAAAGGCTCTTTTTGGGCTTGGCATCCCTGTGCTCGGTATATGCTACGGTATGCAGTTTATGGCAAAGCTCTTCGGCGGAAGGGTTGAAAGAAGCGAAAAAAGAGAGTATGGGCCTGCCTATCTCACCATAGATGACACAGAAGACCTCTTTTATGGATTCAAAGAGGAGCCCATAAAGGTGTGGATGAGCCACGCAGATGGGGTGGAGAAACTTCCCCAAGGCTTCCGTGCCATTGCACACACCGAAAAGGGTGTCATAGGGGCTATGAGGGATAAGGAGAGAAGGCTTTTCGGAGTGCAGTTTCATCCCGAGGTGGTACATACTCCGAAGGGAAAGAAGATTCTCAAGAACTTTCTTTTCCGCATCTGTGGTTGCAAGCCCGTATGGACCATGGGCTCTTTCATAGAGAATGCAGTGGAAGAGATACGAGACAGGGTGGGAGACCACAAGGTGGTATGCGGTATAAGTGGAGGGGTGGACTCAGCTGTTACGGCAGCCCTTGTGCACAGGGCTGTGGGAGACAGGCTCACCTGTATATTTGTGGATAACGGGGTTCTGAGAAAGAACGAGCCGGAGAAGGTCTACTCAACACTGAGAGAGAACTTCCACATGCGCA
>DRQE01000085.1 GCA_011371515.1 Deltaproteobacteria bacterium | reverse complement strand
GTAAGTGTGATTGTAACCGTGTCGTTGTAGGTTCCTGCTGGCACGGCTATATAGTCTGCCTCCTGTACCGTACCCGTGATGCTGAGTGTTATAGCAGTACTCGGACCACTACCTGTTCCATTCGTGGGTGTGTAGGTAAATGTGTAGGGCAGGTAGTTTGCACTACCATCGTACATACGGGGTGCATCCACAGCCGTCTCATAGAGACCATCGTCATCTGTCACCGTGTAGGCCGTTCCGTTTGTGCACCAGAACTCAAGGCTGGTGTTTGCCGTTACAGGTCCTCCTGTTCCAAGCTGGCCAAAGTCCAGTGTGGCAGTACCCACTGAGAACTTACAGGTTCCCACCACCTGTGCTGTAACGTTTACGGTACCGGTGGCTGTGAGTGCATGGGCATAGCCCGCACCCAGAACCAGCACCAGTGCAAGGATTAAAGACTTCAACCCTTTCATGGCTCACCTCCCAGGTTGTATTTCTTTATTTCTTTTACCCCCTATATCCTCACTTACTTAAAATTATACCACCAAATCCTACCCTGTCAACAAAAAAATTACCCTTTAGGGTAAAAAAATAATTCCTACCTGTCCACCACCCAGAGGGCATAAAAAAACGGGGTCAGGTTGACCCCGTCTTTCTGCTCACTGCTGTATCTTCTGGATGTACAAGGTGGTTAAACACTTTTAAGCTGTTTTCTTCTCTTCTTTACCAGTTGATTCTGCCTCAACCAGCTCTATTATGGCAAGGGGTGCACAGTCTCCCTTGCGGTTGCCAAGTTTGAGTATCCTTGTGTATCCACCGGGCCTTGTGGTGTAGCGTTTTGCTATATCCTCAAAGAGCTTCGTTACCATCTTCTTGTTGCGCATGAATGCCATTGCCCTTCTTCTTGCGGGAAGGGTGCCCTGTTTGCCAAGGGTAATCATCTTCTCTGCGTATCTTCTAAGAAGCTTTGCCTTGGGTGTTGTGGTCTTTATGCGCTCGTGCTCGAAAAGAGAGTTCACAAGGTTTGCCATCATACACCTCAAGTGCCCGGTTGGTCTTGAAAGCCGTTTGTCGTCTCTGTTGTGCCTCATCTTAAAACACCCCTTTTATTCCGTCTCTTTGCTTTTTTCCATGTGCATGCGGTCGAGCTCTTCTCTTGACGGGAAGCCATCGAGCTTCATGCCAAAGTCCAGCCCCATGCTGTGGAGAATCTCTTTTATCTCGTTGAGGGATTTTCTTCCAAAGTTCTTCGTTTTGAGCATCTCCTGCTCTGTTTTCTGCACCATCTCGCCTATGTACTTTATGTCTGCATTCTTGAGACAATTTGCACTTCTTACAGAGAGCTCGAGCTCATCCACTGTCTTGAAGAGGTTCTCGTTGTACCAAGGTTTGTTCTCGAGTTTCTCCTCTGTGCTCTCCTCCTCTGCGCCCTCCTCTTCCTCGAAGGGTATGAACACAGAGAGCTGGTCCTTGAGAATCTTTGCCGCAATCCCCACCGCCGTCTGTGGGTCTATGGCGCCTGTGGTCCAGACCTCGAGGGTGAGTTTGTCGTAATCTGTTCTGTGCCCCACACGGGCTTGGCTCACATCGAATGTAGCCCTTATAACGGGCTGGAATATGGCATCTATTGGTATAACACCCACAGGAGCATCTGGCAGCTTGTTTCTTTCCGCCGGCACATAGCCCCTACCAGTGTTAACAGTCATCTCGCAGACCAGTTTACCATCCTTTCCAACGGTTGCTATATAGAGGTCGGGGTTGAGCACCGTTACAGCCGGATCACACTCTATGTCGCCTGCCCTCACCTCTTTCGGCTCTGTAACATTCAGCCTTATAGTCTTTGGACCCTCACCATCGAGCTTGAGTCTTACCTGCTTCAGGTTCAATATAATATCTGTAACATCCTCTTTGACACCCGGAATACTGGTGAACTCATAAAGGACTCCGTCGAACTTCACATTCGTTATGGCTGCACCACGAAGGGATGAAAGTAGTATTCTACGAAGCGAGTTACCCAGAGTTGTCCCATAGCCCCTCTCAAGGGGTTCTGCCACAAACTTTCCGTAAGTATCTGTGAGCTTTACTGCTTCGAGTTTTTTTGGTTTTATAAGGTCTCGCCAGTTTTTCTGCATATTCTGCATAGTCCCCCCGTTTTTCTAAAATAATGTTAATTACGCCCTTAATATTACTTTGAATAAAGCTCTACTATGAGGTGCTCCTCTATGGGCATGGTAACATCCATCCTCTGGGGCAGCCTTGTTACAACACCCTTGAGGTTCTCTGCATCTAGGGAGAGCCATTCCGGTATACCCCTTCTCTCTGCACTCTTAAGGTTCTCTTTAATCTTCTCACTCGCTTTGAGCTTTTCTGCCACCTCTATGGTATCTCCCTCTTTTATAAGATAGGAGGGTATATTCACCTTTCTGCCGTTAACCCTGAAGTGCCCGTGGGTAACGAGTATCCTTGCCTCCCTCCTTGAAGAGGCGAAACCAAGCCTGTAGACCACATTATCGAGCCTTCTTTCAAGAAGTGATATGAGGTTCTCACCTGTAACCCCCCTCATGCGCTCTGCCTTCTTGAAGAGGTTGCGGAACTGGGTCTCGAGAAGCCCGTATATGCGTTTGACCTTCTGCTTCTCTCTGAGCTGCAGCCCGTACTCACTTATCTTGCTTCTTGACTGGCCGTGCTGGCCCGGTGGATAGGGTCTTCTTTCAAAGGCGCACTTGTCTGTAAGGCATCTTTCTCCTTTGAGAAAGAGCTTCATACCCTCACGCCTACATAGTTTACATACAGGTCCTGTATATCTTGCCAACTTCTACCTCCTTGATTTTGAAATAATCAGACCCTTCTTCTCTTCGGTGGCCTGCAACCATTGTGTGGTATGGGAGTAACATCCCTTATAAGCGTTATGCTGAGGCCTGCCGTCTGCAGAGACCTCAGGGCTGCCTCTCTACCAGCCCCCGGCCCCTTTATGTGCACGTCAACACTTCTCATTCCGCACTCTATGGCCTTTCTTGCAGCCGCAGTGGCAGCCACCTGTGCGGCAAAGGGTGTGCCCTTTCTTGAGCCCTTGAACCCTTCACTTCCTGCACTTGCCCAAGCAACCACATTGCCCTGCGGGTCTGTTATCGTGATTATTGTATTGTTGAATGTTGCCTTTATGTGTGCAACACCTCTTGGCACATTCTTCTTTGTCTTCTTAACCCTTGCCATACGAAAGCTCCTCCGAAGCTCTTATTTTTTGGTCTTGACAGCTCCCTTACGCGGACCCTTTCTGGTTCTTGCATTGGTTCTGGTGCGCTGGCCTCTCACAGGCAGCCCCAGTCTGTGCCGCAAACCACGATAGGCGCCAAGGTCTATAAGCCGCTTTATGTTCATTGCCACTTCTTTTCTGAGATCACCCTCCACCTTGTACTCGCTGTCTATTATCTTCCTTATCCGTGAGACCTCTTCATCGGTAAGCTCCTTTGCCCTCTTTGACGGGTCCACCTCAGCCTTTGTGAGTATCTTTTCTGCAGAAGGGCGCCCTATCCCGTATATACGGGTGAGTGCTATGTCGATTCTCTTGTCCTTTGGCAGGTCAACTCCTGCTATCCTTGGCACTTTTCCAAAACCTCCTTTTTATATTAACCCTGACGCTGCTTGTGCTTTGGGTTCTCACACATAACCCGCACCACACCCTTGCGCCTTATAATCTTGCACTTTGCACATATCTTCTTTACAGAGCTTCTTACCTTCATACTCTATACCTCACTTTACCCTGTATACTATCCTTCCTCTCGTAAGGTCATATGGTGAAAGCTCCACTATGACCTTATCACCCGGCAGAATCTTTATAAAATACATCCTCATCTTTCC
Organism: Deltaproteobacteria bacterium; assembly: GCA_011371515.1. Classification (GTDB taxonomy): domain Bacteria; phylum Desulfobacterota; class GWC2-55-46; order GWC2-55-46; family DRQE01; genus DRQE01. The sequence goes on along the minus strand of DRQE01000085.1, from coordinate 8,683 downwards.
GGACACATATGCAAGCACCTTGTGTCCGTTCTCAAGCTCAACCCTGAACATAGCGTTGGGCAGTGTCTCAATAACTGTGCCCTCTACCTGTATAGCTTCTTCCTTTGGCATAACCCCCCTATACTTTACTTAAAACGATGGCACCATCTCTGGTTATTGCCACCGAGTGCTCAAAGTGGGCAGACAGACTGCCATCAACCGTAACCGCCGTCCATCCGTCGTCGAGAATCCTTACCGCGCTACCACCAGCGTTCACCATCGGCTCTATGGCAAGCACCATACCCTCTTTGAGCTTCATGCCCTTACCCGGGCTACCGAAGTTCGGCACCTGTGGTGCCTCGTGCAGCTCTCTACCTATCCCATGTCCAACAAATGCCCTTACCACCGAGTATCCTGCCCCTTCGGCACAGCTCTGTATGGCATGGGATATGTCGTAAAGCCTGTTGCCCTCTCTTGCCTCTTCTATTGCCAGCTCAAGACACCTTCTGGTAACATCTATAAGTCTCTGGGCTTCAGGGCTTATCTTACCAACCGGCACGGTTACCGCAGCATCTCCATAGTAGCCATCGCAACAGACACCGAAGTCTATACTTACTATATCTCCCTCTTTGAGAACCTTCTTTTCAGAGGGCATCCCGTGGACGACCTCCTGATTTACCGAAACACACAGGCAATAGGGATACCCGTTATAACCCTTGAATGCTGGCCTTACCTTTCTCTTTCTGCACTCCTCCTCGCATATGCGCTCAAGCTCCATCGTGCTAATACCGGGGGAAACCCTCTCTTTAAGAACCTCCAGCACCTCTGCAACTATCTGGTTACTCCTTCGGAGCTTCTCTATCTCAGCCGGGGTTTTCAGTATAACCTCTTCTATCCTCAATTGCCTTTACTATATTTTCTGTAATACTGTCCACACTGCCGATGCCATTCACAGCCCTGTAGAGACCTCTTTCCCTGTAGTATTCTATCACAGGCCTCGTCTCTTCTTCGTATATCTTAAGCCTTGCCTTTATGGTCTCCTCTTTGTCGTCATCGCGCTGGTAGAGCTCTCCACCGCACTTATCACAGGTATCCGTGTTTACCGGTGGATTGAATATCACATGATACACGGCCCCACAGTTACGGCACACCCTTCTGCCGCTGAGCCTTCTTACGAGCTCTCTTTCCTCCACCTCGATACCTACGACGGCATCTATCTTTTTGCCCATCTCCTCAAGGGTCTTCTCAAGTGCCTCTGCCTGTGCCACATTCCTTGGAAAACCATCGAGTATGAACCCACCTGCACAATCACGGCTTTTAAGTCTATCTGCCACCATCTCCACAACGAGCTCGTCTGGCACAAGAGCGCCCTTTTCCATGTAGTCCTTTGCCTTAAGCCCCAGCGGTGTTTTCTCCCTTACATTCATCCTCAGGATGTCACCTGTGGATATCTGGGGTATGTGAAACCTCTCTGAAAGTATCTTTGCCTGTGTTCCCTTACCTGCTCCCGGAGGACCCATAAGTATTACATTCATGGCTTCAAGCATACCTTCCTTTTATTTTTCCTTTCTTCAAAAGCCCTTCATAACTTCGGGCGAAAAGATGCGCCTCTATCTGCTGGGCTGTATCCATGGCAACGCCAACCACTATGAGAAGTGCCGTACCTCCAAAATAGAATGGCACATTGAACTTCCATATAAGTATACTGGGAAGAATACAGACCGCTGAAAGATACAATCCTCCCCAGAATGTAAGTCTTGAAAGAACCCTGTCTATATAGTCAGCCGTGTTCTGGCCCGGCCTTATTCCCGGAATAAATCCACCGTATTTTTTCAGATTCTCTGCCACATCCTTCGGGTTAAACAATATAGCCGTATAGAAATAGGCAAAGAATATTATAAGCCCCACATACAGAAGGTTATACATAACTCCACCCGGATGCAGGCTCTCTGCAAGCCAGCTCATAAAGGGTATATCAGTAAGTCCCACCACCGTTGCCGGAAACAGTATTATAGACGACGCAAATATAGGTGGTATAACCCCCGATGAGTTTATCTTAAGTGGCAGGTGCTGCACCCCGCCGCCCATCATCTTTCTGCCCACAATTCGCTTCGGATACTGTATGGGTATCCTTCTCTGAGCCGTCTCCATGTAAACTATGAAGGCTATGGTTCCTATCATTATAAAGAGTATGAGGAGCGCCAGAAGAAACTCTATCTCCCCTGCTCTTACAAGGTTTATCGTATTACCCACGGCAGAAGGCATCCTTGCCACTATACCTGCAAATATTATAAGGGATATACCGTTTCCTATACCCCTTTCTGTTATCTGCTCACCAAGCCACATTATGAATGCGGTGCCTGCCGTAAGCGTGAGAGCAGTAAGTATTCTGAATGACCAGCCGGGCTCCAGCACTATCGGTTCTCCACCCGGGCCTGTCATCTTCTCAAGCCCTATGCTTATCATTATACCCTGCACCGCACTCAGGGCTACAGTAAGATACCTTGTATATTCGGTTATCTTCTTTCTGCCCTGCTCACCCTCCTTCTGAAGCCTTTCCAGATGGGGCACCACAACGGTAAGAAGCTGCAATATTATGGCAGCACTTATATATGGCATTATACCGAGGGCGAAAACGGAGAAATTCTCGAGCGCACCCCCGGTGAACATGGTTGCCATATCGAGCAGTGTGCCCCTTGCAGCCTGAAAGAACCCCTTAAGTGCCTCGGCATCTATACCCGGTGTGGGTATGAATACCCCGATACGGTATACAGCAAGAAGAAATAGAGTGAAGAGTATCCTTTTCTGCAGCTCAGGAATCTTAGCGATATTTATTGCAGGGACCTTCTTTTCCACCCCTTAAAGAACCTCCACCTTGCCGCCACAGGCCTCTATCTTCTCCTTGGCTGATTTGCTGAAGAGATCAGCCTTAACCGTAAGTGCTATATTTATCTCTCCGTCTCCGAGCACCTTAAGAGGCAGCCTCTTCTTTTTTATAAGCCCCCTTTCTATGAGGACCTCTTTATCAACCACATCGCCGTCTTTGAATCGCTCCGCCAGTGTGCCCACATTTATAATAGAATAGGTCTTCTTGAATATATTTGTAAAACCCCTTTTGGGCAGTCTTCTCTGCAGAGGCATCTGTCCGCCTTCGAACCCTGCCTTGACACCTCCGCCTGACCTTGAGTTCTGTCCTTTGGTGCCCTTTCCGGCGGTCTTACCCCAGCCAGAGCCCTCGCCACGGCCGACTCTTCTTTTCTTCCTTACGGCTCCACAGGGAGGTTTGAGTCTATCAAGCATATCAGCCTTCCTCCTTACACTCTTCAACCTCTACAAGGTGCGAGACCTTCTGTATCATCCCCCTTATGGCTGGGTTGTCCTCAAAGATGCGGCTCTTGTTAAGCCTTCTGAGGCCCAGCCCCTGAAGGGTCTGCCTCTGTTTCTGAGAATAACCTATAGGGCTTTTCTTGAGTGTAACCTTAATCTTGCTCATCTCATTATCTCTTCAAGTTTTTTTCCTCTAAGGCGCGCCACCTCTTCGGGGCTACGCAGCTTCTTCAAAGCATCTATTGTTGCCTTAACCATATTGTGGGGGTTGTTTGAGCCAAGAGACTTGGTGAGCACGTTATGTATACCCGCGCTTTCAACCACGGCTCTCACCCCACCACCTGCTATTATACCTGTACCCTGTGAGGCAGGCTTTAGTATAACCTTACCTGCCCCGTACTTGCCTATTACTGCATGTGGTATGGTACCGTTGACTATCGGTATCTTGAATACACTCTTTTTTGCCTTCTCTATGGCCTTCCTTATGGCATCGGGCACCTCGTTTGCCTTACCGAGCCCATAGCCTACCCAGCCATTACCATCGCCAACCACTACAACCGCATTGAAGCTGAACCTCTTTCCACCCTTTACGACCTTAGAGACCCTGTTCAGATATACCAGTCTATCCTTTAATTCCAGCTCCTCTGGATTTATCTTCTCCAACTTCATGCCTCCTTAAAAGTTTATCCCCGCACTCCTTACCCCTTCTGCAAGGGCTTTTACCCTTCCATGATAGAGGTAACCGCTTCTATCGAAGACCAGCTTCTCTATACCCTGCTTCTTTGCCAGCTCTCCCAGATATTCTCCAACCTTTCTTGCAGCCTCGCACTTTTTAAGCCCCTTTATAGCCTCTTTGAGCTCTGGGGTAAGGGTGGATGCTGAAACAAGGGTTCTTCCCTCTATATCGTTAATAATCTGGGCGTATATGTGCCTGTTGCTCCTGTATACATTGAGACGCAGCCTTTCGGGTGTGCCAAATATCTTCTTGCGCACCCTTGCCTTTCTTCTATGCCAGCCTGTAAGTCTCTTCCTTCTCATGGGTTATTAACCTCCAGCGCCTTTACCAGCTTTTCCTGCCTTTCTTATTATAACCTCGTCGCTGTAGCGTATGCCCTTGCCCTTGTAGGGTTCAGGTGGACGCAACGAGCGTATCTCTGCAGCAACCTGTCCAACGAGCTGCTTATCACAGCCTGAAAGGGTGATGGATGTCTGTCTATCCACCTTTGCACTTATGCCCTCAGGCAGCCTGTAGTTTACAGGGTTGGAGTATCCAAGTGCAAGCACAAGGGTGTCTCCCTTAAGCTCTGCCCTGTAACCAACACCCACAATCTCAAGCCTCTTTTCAAACCCCTCGCTCACGCCCTTGACCATGTTGGCTATAAGGGTTCTTGTAAGCCCGTGCATGGAGCGAGCCTGCCTTGAGTCATCCCTTCTTTCTACCTTTATGGTAGAACCCTCAACAGTAACACTTACCTCGTCCCTTAAGGGAAGGCTCAAGTTTCCCTTGGGCCCACTCACACTTATTCTGCCATCTTTCAGTTCTACCTTTACGCCCTGTGGTATCTCTATGGGTAGTTTTCCTATTCTCGACATACGCTTACCTCTTTAACATACTGTTCCTATAAGTTCTCCACCAACACCGAGCTTTCTTGCCTCTCTATCTGAAAGTATCCCCTTTGAAGTAGAGAGTATGGCTATACCGAGCCCGTTCATGACCCTTGGTATCTCGTCCTTTCCAACATAGATTCTTCTGCCGGGTTTACTCACCCTCTTTATCTCTGTTATAACCCGTTCTTTGTTGGGCCCGTACTTGAGCTTTATCTTTATAACCCTTGGCCAACCCTCCTTGGTGGAAGAATAATCCTCAATATAGCCCTCCTCTTTCAGTATCCTTGCTATCTCAAGTTTTATCCTTGAAAGAGGCACTTCCACCTCTTTGTGGTTTGCCTGTATGGCATTGCGTATCCTTGTAAACATATCTGCTATGGGATCAGTGGTTACCATACCCTACTCCTTACCAGCTTGATTTTATAACGCCTGGCAATTCCCCTTTAAGTGCCATCGTTCTCAGACATATTCTACACATATTGAACTTTCTGTAATATGCCCTTGCCCTTCCGCACAGCGGGCAACGGTTGTATTGACGCACCTTGAACTTCGGTTTTCTTTTAGCCTTTGCTATAAGAGCCTTTCTTGCCAATCCAGTATCCCCCTCTTTTTACTTTTTGAAAGGCATACCCAGTTGCTTGAGCAATGCCTTTCCCTCTTCGTCTGTATTTGCCGTGGTATTTATGGTTATGTTCATACCCCTTATCTTATCCACCTTGTCGTAATCCACCTCAGGGAATATTATCTGCTCCTTTATACCAAGGGTGTAGTTGCCCTTTCCATCGAACCCCTTATCGCTCACACCCTTGAAGTCCCTTATCCTCGGCATGGCGAAGTTTATGAGCCTGTCGAGAAACTCGTACATCCTTGCCCCTCTGAGGGTTACCTTACATCCTATGGGCATACCTGCACGAAGCTTGAACGAGGCTATAGATTTCTTTGCCCTTGTCACAACAGGCTTCTGCCCTGTTATGGCGCTCAAGTCCTTCATGGCACTGTCTATAACCTTTATATCTCTTACTGCCTCACCAAGCCCCATGTTTATGACAATCTTTTCCAGCTTCGGCACCTGCATTATGTTCTTGTAGCCGAACTCCTTCATGAGCTCTGGCACAACCTTGTTCTTGTATATTTCCTTCAATCTGGGCATCATCTGTCAAGCACCTCACCACAGGATTTGCAAAATCTTACCTTCTTTCCATCTTCAAGAAACTTCCTTCCCACACGCACCCCTTTCTTGCACTTATCACATATAATCATAAGGTTAGAGATGTGTATGGGTGCCTCTTTCTCTATTATCCCTCCTTGGGGATACTTTGGTGTTGGCTTCTGGTGTCTCTTTACCATGTTGAGCTTTTCCACCAGAGCCATTGCCTTATCAGGCAACACCCTTATGACCTTTCCTGTCTTGCCCTTCTCTTTACCTGCTATGACTATCACATTGTCGTCTTTTCTTATCTTAAACTTCCTAATCATTCCGGCTCACTCCTTAAAGAACCTCTGGCGCAAGGGAGATTATCTTCAAGAATCTTTTTGCCCTCAGCTCTCTTGCCACGGGGCCAAAGATTCTTGTCCCTATTGGATCGTTGTCTTTGTTTATAATAACCACTGAGTTGTCGTCAAACCTTATGTAGGAGCCATCAGGTCTGCGCAGGGGCTTTACGGTTCTCACCACCACCGCCCTTACAACATCTCCCTTTTTAACCCTCGACTCCGGTATGGCCTCCTTCACATTCACAACTATCACATCCCCCACGCTTGCATACCTCTTGTTTGATGCCCCTATAACCCTTATGCAAGAGACCTTCTTTGCACCGGAGTTATCGGCAACATTAAGTATGGTTCGCATCTGTATCATCTTGCCCTCTCCAGTATCTCTTTAATGCGCCAGCGTTTGTGACGGCTGAGCGGACGGGTCTCCACTATGAGCACCTTATCGCCCTTCTTGCAGTCGTTTGCCTCATCGTGTGCCATGAACTTCACACGCCTTCTTACATACTTTCCATAGAGCGGATGCTTCTCGAGCCTTTCCACCATGACCACTCTGGTCTTGTCCATCCTGTCGCTCACAACCCATCCTACAAAGCTCTTTCTTCTGCCTCTTGCCTCACCCATATCTTACTCACCTTTTTGTTCTTTTAGTTCTTTCTCTCTTATAATGGTCTTAACCCGTGCGATATCCTTTTTCACAAGCCTCATCCTCACAGGGTTTTCAAGCTGACCCATAGAGTGCTGTATTCTCATATTGAAGAGTTCCTTTTTGAGCTCCTGCTCCTTCTTCTTCAACTCGTTAATATCCATTGCCCTCAGTTCTTCCGGCTTCATACGGCTCCCTCCCTCTTTACGAACTTTGTGCCTATCGGGAGTTTATGGGATGCGAGCCTGAAGGCCTCCTTTGCCACATCCTCTGGCACACCCTCCATCTCGTAGAGTATTCTACCCGGCTTTACCACTGCCACCCACTCTTCTGGAGAGCCCTTTCCGCTTCCCATCCTCGTTTCAGCCGGCTTCTTGGTAACGGGTTTGTCGGGGAATATTCTTATCCAGATCTTTCCACCTCTTTTTACATGCCTTGTTATGGCAACCCTTGCGGCCTCTATCTGCCTTGAAGTTATCCATCCACGCCCAGTGGCTTTAAGCCCGTACATACCGAAGTTCAGTGTTGAGCCACCCTTGGTGTTGCCCTTTCTACGGCCTCTCTGCTGTTTGCGATACTTTGTCTTCTTTGGCATCAACATGGCAAACTTTCCTCCTTACACACCCTGCGTGGGCTGAGCTGCCTGCGCTGCTTCTGTGCTCTCCTGATGGATTGCAAAGTCTCCTCTGTATATGTAGACCTTAACTCCTATAACTCCATAGGTGGTCTTTGCCTCGGCAAACCCGTAGTCTATATCAGCTCTCAGTGTATGAAGAGGCACTCTACCTTCCCTGTACCACTCGGTCCTTGCTATCTCTGCACCACCAAGTCTGCCTGAACACATAATCTTTATACCCTTTGCACCCATCCTCATGGCAGAGCTTACTGCCTTCTTCATGGCCCTTCTGAAAGATACCCTTCTTTCAAGCTGCAGTGCCACGCTTTCAGCCACGAGCTGTGCATCAAGGTCGGGCTTTCTCACCTCAACTATGTCTATCTCAACCTTCCCGCTTACGAACTTCGAAAGCTCCCTTTTCATCGTCTCTATTTCTGCACCCCTTTTGCCTATCACTATACCGGGCCTTGAGGTATGTATTATTATGCGCACCTTGTCGCCTGTTCTCTCTATCTCTATCCTTGATATACCCGCATGGTAGAGCCTCTTTTTGAGAAACTCCCTTATCCTCTTATCTTCGTGTACGAACCTTGCGTAGTCCTTCTCGCCGTACCAGCGTGATACCCAAGTTTTGTATACTCCTAATCTAAATCCATTTGGATGAACCTTCTGCCCCAAGGCATCTCCTCCCTTTTAGCTTTTTTCTTCAAGCACTATCGTTATGTGGCTTGTCCTTCTGCGTATAACATTTGCCCTTCCCATTGCCCTTGGCCTTATCCTTTTCATAACAGGTCCTTGGTCGACATAAGCCTTCTTCACATAGAGGGCATCTATATCCATGTTGTTATTGTTCTCAGCATTGGCTATGGCACTTTTAAGCACCTTTGATACCACTCTACTTACAGCCTTCTTATTGAGGGCAAGTATGTTGAGCGCCTCTTCTGCCTTCTTGCCTCTTATAAGGTCTACAACAAGCCTTGCCTTGCGTGGCGATACACTTACATATCTTGCAATAG
>DRQE01000084.1 GCA_011371515.1 Deltaproteobacteria bacterium | reverse complement strand
GGCAAGGTGTGGTTTTCTTGCCGGCACGAACCCAAGGAACGAGGCTATGTACTTTCCATCTGCATAACCGCCCTTTTCAAGGTCTGGCTTCTGGGCTGTTCCTGTCTTGCCTGCAACCTTAATACTACCCATACCAAGGGCTGCAAGCTCCCCTGTGCCACCCTTTTCTGTAACGCTTATGAGTATGTTCGTAACCTTTCTTGCCGTCTCCTCTGATATGACCCTTCTTACCACCACGGGGTCAAACCTCTTTACTATCTGGCCCTCGTGGTTTCTTATGTATTTTACTATAAGTGGTTTCATCAGGAACCCTCCGTTTGCTATGGCAGAGACAGCATTGACCAGCTGTATTGCCGTCGTGGAGAGCCCTTGGCCGAATGCCATGGTATCAAGGGTTATGGCTGACCAGCGCTGGGGGCTTCTTACAAGCCCTGTAGCCTCACCCGGCAATTCCACGCCTGTTTTGTCTCCAAAGCCAAATGCCTTGAGATACCTGTAGAATCTTTCCTTGCCGAGCCTTTCGGCAAGTTTTATTGCACCTATGTTGCTCGAATACTTTATTATGTTCTTAAGCGAGAGCCATCCGTACTTCTTTGTATCGTGAAACACCGTATTTGCAACGGCATATCTGCCGTTCTCACAATAGAATATGTCGTTTCTCTCTGCCAGCCCTTCCTCAAGCACGGCTGCAAGGAGGAATGTTTTCATTATAGAGCCCGGCTCGAAGGCATCTGTAATTGCCCTGTTACGCCAGTAAGAAGGGCTGTATCGGGTGAAGTTGTTGGGGTCGAAGGATGGCACATTTGCCATGGCGAGTATCTCGCCCGTATAGGGGTCCATAACTATTGCCACCCCTGCCTTTGCCTCTGCCTTTTCGACAGCCCTTTTAAGTGCTTTTTCAACTATGTACTGTATTGTGCCGTCTATGGTGAGCACCACATCCATCCCTTCTGCTCTTGCAGAGATGTCTTCGAAGAGGAGGGTTCTGCCTGTAGCGTCTTTCTCTGTCCTTATGAGCATGGACGAGCCCTTAAGGTATCTATCGTAGTACAGTTCCACCCCTTCGAGCCCCTCTGAGTCTATGCCTGCAAACCCTATGAGGTTTGCGGCAAGCTCGCCCTTTGGATAGAACCTTCGGCTCTCCTTTATCATCCCTATGCCACTTGAGGTTAGTCTTCTTATCTCCTCCTTCTTTTCGTCTGTAAGAAGAACCTGTCTTTTAACCCATACAAATCTTTTGCTGGAGCCTATGTTCTTAAGTATAGAGTGCCTGTCTACAGCAAGCAGTTTTGCAAGCCTTCCTGCAACCTCTCTGGGCTCCTTTATCCTCTGTGGCTGAGCGTATATGGACGGCACCTCCACACTTACAGCCAGCTCTTTTAGGTTTCTGTCGTATATTACCCCCCTTTTTGAGTTTATCCTTATGGTCTTAAGGTACTGCAGCCGTGCCCGTTTTTCCAGATGCTCCTTTTTCACTATCTGTAGCTGAAAAGCGCGCAGAAATATTATACCAAAACCCACTAAGAATATGGCAGCTATAATAGATATTCTTACCCTTATCCATTCCCTCTTGTCTTTCATTTAATACGCACTATCTGGTCTTCCCGTGGATATACAAGGCCCATCTTACGGGCTATCTTCTCTATCCTCTGTGGGGACTTAAGCCTTGAAAGCTCTATCTTAAGGCGGCGATTTTCTTCAAGTGCCACCTTTCGTTCCATATTAAGCCGTGAAATCTCGTAACCAAGGTTTACCACCGTGAGCCTGCACCACAGATAGACCAGTATCACAAGTGCTATAAGGAAGACCGTTATGAGGGCTGTATAGAGAAAAGAGCGGTCTTCGAGCGCTCTTTTAAACCTTACGTTCTGTTCTTTAAGTATTGCCTTCGTTCTCAAGCCTGCCGTATGCATGGACACTCTCCTTTCAGCTGAGCTTTTCTGCAGCCCTCAGCCGTGCACTTCTTGCCCGTGGGTTTGCCTCCACCTCATTAAGGCTCGGGAGCACCACCTTTTTGGTAATAACCCTTAAAGTGGGCTTTCTTCCACACACACACCGTGGCACCTCTGGTGGACATACACAGCCCTGCTCGAACTCCTTGAAGGTGTTCTTTACGATTCTGTCTTCAAGTGAGTGGAACGATATGACCACTATCCTTCCACCCCTGTTTAGACAATCTATGGCATTCCTGAGCCCTGCCTTGAGGTTTTCAAGCTCTCTGTTCACCGCTATCCTCAGCGCCTGAAAGACCCTCGTTGCAGGATGTATCCTTGCGTACTTAAGTCTTTCAGGCAGTGTATCCATTATTATGTCCGCAAGCTCTCCCGTGGTCTTTATGGGCTCTCTTTTTCTTGCCTTCACGATAGCCCTTGCAAAGCTTCTTGCCCGCCTTTCCTCCCCATAGAGCCGAAATATCTCCTCGAGCTCTCTTTCGGAAAGCTCGTTTACAAGGTTGTAGGCGGTAAGCCTCTGGCGGCGGTCCATCCTCATATCCAGCGGGGCATCTCTAAGAAAACTGAACCCCCTTTCAGCCCTTTCCAGCTGGTACGAGGACACCCCAAGATCCAGCACAACTCCATCCACTCTGTCTATCCCCAGCCTTTCGAGCACTTCCTTTATATTTATGTAGTTCTCCCTTACTATGGTTACCCTCTTGCCAAACTCTTTAAGTCTCTTTTCTGCCTCTTTTATGGCATCCTCGTCCACATCGAGTGCTATGACCCTTGCCTCTGGAGCTGCTTCAAGAATTGCCTTTGTGTGCCCTCCTCCTCCAAGTGTTCCGTCAACATATATGCCCGAGGGCTTCAGGTTGAGGTAGCTTACCACCTCCTCTTTCATTACAGGTAGATGCTCTACTTCCATAACCTTAAATACCCAGACGCTCCAGCATGCTGCTTATTTCCTCTCCCGAGACAGAGGATTCTGCCGCCTTCCAGACCTTCTTGCTCCATATCTCAAACTGTTTGAATGCTCCTACGAGCACCACCTCCTTTTCGAGTCCTGCATATTCTCTTAAAGGCTGGGGTATAAGGATTCTACCGAGTCTGTCGATGGGACAATCGGTTGCACTGGAATAAAAAAATCGCAGGAATGCCCTTGTATCCTTCTTGAATTCAGGAAGTCCTGCTATCCTCTCCTCAAGGGTTACCCATTCAGGATATGGATAGGCTATCAAACAACCATCGTAGGTGGTTACAACGAGCCTGTTGTCGTACTGGTTTTTGAGTATCTCACGAAAACGCGCAGGTATGCTGAGTCTACCCTTAGAATCAATGGTATGCTCGAACCTGCCTCTGAACACCGCAAACCTTCCCTTCTAAACCACCTTCTCATACATTTATACCACTTTATACCACTTTATACCACCCAATGTGGTAACTATATTCCTCAAAAAGGATTTTGTCAAGAAAAATTTCAACCCCTTCGCAGTTGAAGTGAGCAAAAATAAGGGTTATACTTATCACATGAGAGTGCTCGGCCTCGATATGGGGAAAAAGCGCATAGGTGTGGCGGTAAGTGATGCCCTTGGCATTACTGCACAGCCGCTGACATACATAGAACGAAGGAGTCTCAAGAAAGACATGGAGCGTATAAAAGAGCTTGCCCACAGCTATGGGGTGGACACCATAGTGGTAGGGCTTCCCATAAGGATGGACGGCAGCCTTGGTAAAGAGGCAATAGAAATAGAGGAATTTGCCAGAAAGCTGGAAGAGACACTCTCTATCAGGGTTGTCACATGGGACGAAAGGCTTTCCACCTCTGCGGTAACGCGCACCCTTATAGAGGGCGATGTGCGAAGAAAAAAACGCAAGACCCTTGTGGACAAACTCTCGGCAACCTATATACTGCAGGGGTACCTCGACTCACAGAGGCAGCCCCACCGTGTGTCTGAGACCTGAAGACCATGAAACGCAGAGAACTCATAACACTTGTAGCCTTGAGCATAGTGCTCGTCATTGCGGTCCACATCTACAGTCTTCTCTTCATACCCGCCTCCACAGACAAGTCCAGCCGCATAGTAGAGATACCGCAGGGCGTTAGCTTCAGGGTGGTAACCAACATACTCATAAAGAACGGCATAATAAGGGATGCCCGCGGGATGGATCTGCTCGCATGGCTTACAGGCTCCTACAGGTCTGTAAAGGCAGGCGAGTACGAGCTGAGCCCATCCATGTCTGCCTATCAGGTGCTGGATGTACTCGTCAAGGGCAGGGTGAAGGAGTATGTGGTAACCTTCCCCGAAGGCTACAACATAAAGGAGATAGCCCGAACACTTGCACGCAGAGGGCTCGTGGATGAAGAGGAGTTCATAAAGAAGGCTATGAGCAGAGAATTTGCCCGTTCACTGGGCCTTCCGGGTCCCACCCTCGAGGGCTACCTCTTCCCTGACACATACAGGTTTACGAAGAACATGGGGGTGGAGGGCATAATAAGGAAGATGGCCGAAAGGTTCAAGACCATATACAACAGTGAACTCAAAGAGCTTGCCCGCAAAAGGGGCATGACTATGAAAGAGGTGGTAACCCTTGCCTCGATAATAGAGAAAGAGGCGGGCTCACGCGCCGAGATGCGCGACATATCGGCAGTCTTTCACAACAGGCTGAAGAAGGGCTACAGACTCGAGAGTGACCCAACGGTCATATACGGCATACCAGACTTCGACGGCAACCTTACGAGAAAACACCTGAGAACATGGACACCCTACAACACCTACCTCATCTACGGGCTTCCTCCGGGACCTATCGCAAGCCCCGGAAGGGATGCCCTACGGGCTGCCCTCGATCCATCGCCAAGTGACTACCTGTACTTTGTCTCCAAGAACGACGGCACCCACCACTTCTCAAGAACCCTCCGTGAGCATAACATGGCTGTGGAGCGATACCAGAAGGGGCTCGTAAAAAGAAGATAGTCAGTTCTCGAAAGGTTCGAAGACACCTTCAAGCCCGCTGGTCGTATACACACCGCCTGCTTCATCCACAACAAGGGCATCAACGCCTTCCATCTTTTCTGCAAGTTCAAGCCCCTTGTCTTTTCCCATAACGAATATGGCGGTTGCAAGGGCGTCTGCAAGGTAAGCCTCTTTCGATACCACAGTTACACTACGCAGCCCACGGGCAGGCATACCGGTGCGGGGATCCAGTATGTGGTGATACCTCACCCCGTCTTTTATAAAGTATCTTTCGTAATCTCCAGAGGTTGCAACAGAGCCACTCCCGACAAGGATTGTGCCCAGAAGCCCATCGGCTCTGTCAGGATGCCTTATACCAACCCTGAACCTCTCCGAGGGGTCTACGCTGTAGAATGTGACATCTCCACCTGCGTTTATTATTGCCCACTCTATGCCCCTTTCTTTCAGTACCTCAAGGGCTTTATCCACGATATAGCCCTTGGCTATACCACCAAGGTCAAGGCTCACCCCTTTTCTGGAAAGAGCAACCGTCATGGCATCTTTATCGAGCCTTATGTTGTGGCAGCCAACAAAGGCGAGTGCCTGCTCAAGCTCTTCTTTTCTGGGAACCCTTCCACCTTCCGAGAAGTTCCACAGCCTTACAAGTGGGCCTACCGTGGGGTCAAAGGCACCATCTGTAAGCTCACACACCCTGATGGCAAGCTCCACCGCCTCTGCCACCTCTGGAGATACCCTGACAGGCTCAGGTGCCGCAGCGTTTATGCGGGAAAGTTCGCTATCTTTTCTGTAGGTCGTGAATATTGCTTCAAGGCGGGCTATCTCATCGAAGGCAGCAGATGCAGCCTCCGAAGCGTCTTCTCTAAAGGTTATCTCCACGACCGTTCCCATAAGGATACGGCTGTAGGTGTAGAGCTCTCCCCCGTGTTGAGCCCTGAATATACCTATTGCCAGCAGCCCAAAGACAGACAGAACAAGAAGGGCATAGATGAGGCGGGACCTTTTCATCTGCTCTGTTCAGGAAAGCTGAAAGAGGCCTTTAGAACTCATCTTCATCGGTGTCTGGCTTTTCTATAACACCAACGGG
>DRQE01000083.1 GCA_011371515.1 Deltaproteobacteria bacterium | reverse complement strand
TGGTATTCTGGCCACTATCGCCTCGCCAATCTCCACCATCTTCTTGCCCAAAAAGTTGGTTACCACCATACCCACAAGCATTATGCCCACCACGGTTACCAGTATGCCAAGCCCCGGTATGTGGAAGGGCATGTAGTTATGTGGCCTTATCTCTTCTGGCAGGATGTAGAATATGGAGTCCATGGCGTTGACGATGAGATAGACCACATACATGCTTATGTAAAGAGGAACCACAACCAGAAGCCCTGCTATGAAGTATTTTTTTAAGTACTTCTTCATAGGCTCTGCGTGATAGAGGATTTGATAGACTTAACCCTGTTCTTATCATCCACATAGACGAGCACGGGGCGGTGCTCCCTTGCCTCGCTATCTTCCATTACAGAGTAGCTTGCAATTATGATTATATCACCCTTTGTGGCAAGTCTTGCTGCAGCCCCGTTTATACAGATGTTACCACTGTCTCTTGGGGCTGGTATGGTGTAGGTCTGAAACCTCACCCCATTGTTTATATTATATATGTCCACCTTCTCGTAGGGAAGTATCCCTGCACACTCAAGCAGAGCCTCGTCAATGGCTATGCTGCCCTCGTACTCAAGGTTTACATCCGTCACAGTGGCGCGATGAATCTTGCTTTTGAGCATTATCCTGTTCATCTTCTCTTCGGAACCTCCTCCTTATTTCTTGATGATAAGATTGTCTATAAGCCTTGCCCTGCCAACCTTTGCGGCAATGGCAACGAGTACCTCTCCCTCCACCCTTTCCACATCTTCAAGGGTTTCGGGATGGCATATTTTTATATAATCTACCATAATCTCTGGTTTTCTATCTATGACTTTTTTCATCTCTTCTATGATACACGAAGCCTCACTCACCCCCTCTTTAACACACTCTTCTGCCCTCTTGAGTGCCTCTGGTATCAGGCGCGAAACCTTTCTTTCATTATCGGTAAGATACCTGTTTCGTGAACTCAGCGCCAGCCCGTCTTCGTCCCTTACTGTTTCCACCGTTACTATCTTAACATCCATGTTTAGCTCTCTTACCATCTTCTTTATAATCAACTGTTGCTGGTAGTCCTTCAGCCCGAAAAGTGCAATATGGGGTGTAACTATGTTGAATAGTTTGGCTACAACCGTCGTAACACCCCTGAAGTGGCCCGGTCGTGATACTCCGCAGAGTCTTTCTGAAAGCCCCTCCACTGTTACATAGGTTGAAAACCCCTCTGGATACATCTCTTCCGCCTCTGGGGTGAAGACCACATCCACCCCTTCCTCTCTGCATATCTTGAGGTCTCTTTCCATGTCCCGTGGGTAGCTTCTGTAGTCTTCCTTTGGGCCGAACTGGGTGGGGTTTACGAATATGCTCACCACCACCACATCGGAAAGCCCCTTTGCCCTCCTTATAAGCTCTGTATGTCCCCCATGGAGATAGCCCATGGTTGGCACAAAAGCTATTGTCTTGTCTTCCTTCCGAAGCCCGCGGGAGAGCCCTTTCATCTCCTCTATGGAGCTAACAACCCTCATCTTTCGGGAATCTACCCTCCTCAACATCTTCTCTGTATTCTGTAACGGCCTTACTTATAAGCTCCCTTAGGTTGGCATACTTTTTAACAAACCCCGGAACCTTTTCTGTAAGTCCCAGAAGGTCGTTCACCACGAGCACCTGTCCATCACAGTGGGGACCTGCCCCTATCCCTATGGTGGGTATCTCGAGCCTGCTGGTTATCTCCCTTGCCAGCTCTGCTGGTATACCCTCGAGCACCACAGAGAAGGCACCTGCCTCTTCCACCGCAAGGGCATCCTCTATTATTCTTTCTGCCTCTTCGGTGGTTCTGCCCTGCACCCTGTAACCACCCATACTGTGGACAGACTGTGGTGTAAGCCCCACATGCCCCATAACCGGTATACCCACATCTGTAAGTGCCCTTATTATGTGTGCCACATTCTTTCCACCCTCGAGTTTCACAGCCTCGGCGCCTGCCTCTTTAAGAAACCTTCCGGCAGAGCCTATCGCCTGTGCTGTGCCCTGCTGGTAAGACATAAAGGGCATGTCTGCCACAACGAGTGCCCTCTTTACAGCCCTTACCACACAACCTGTGTGGTAGAGCATCTCCTCCATGGTTACAGGCAGTGTGGTGCTGTAGCCTGCCTCCACCATACCCACCGAATCTCCCACAAGTATCACAGGGATACCTGCCTCATCGAGTATCCGTGCAATAGGCCAGCTGTAAGCAGTAAGCACTGCTATCTTTCTACCCTCTCTTTTCATCCCCACAAGACGGGGTATGGTAATCTTATCCCTGTCTGTCATCCGTTAACTCCCCTTACTTTGTGATGGAACAAAAAAGCCTTCCGAAAGGGAAGGCACTCATCCACCGCACTTGATGTGCTTATGTAATAACCCCGTGTCAGGTTGTTGAGGTGTGTGCCTTCCGTCCCGGTCCAGAGTGGGCTGCTAACTTCTGGATCCAAGCGGAATATAGTATTGCACTCCTCCTTTTACAGAGCCTATCTCTTTTATGAGGTCCTCACGATCCTCCTTATTGTTCACAAAGTCTATTGAAGATGTGTTTACAACAAGCAATGGTGTTTCTTTATAGTAAAAGAAATACTTGTTGTAGGCATCCACCAGCCTTTTAAGGTACTCCTCTGTTATCTTCTGCTCGTAGTACTTGCCCCTCTTCTTTATCCTCTCTATGAGCACCTCACTGGATGCCTGAAGATATACCACAAGGTCTGGTTTCGGCACCCTTGCATCTATGAGCCTGTAGAGTTGCTCGTAGAGGGCAAGCTCGTTCTCGTCCAGATTGAGATAGGCAAATATCCTGTCCTTTGCGAAAAGATAGTCCGATACGACACTGGTGTTGAAAAGCTCGTACTGTGAGAGTTCGCGCTGCTGCTGGTATCTGCTAAGAAGAAAGAACACCTGCGTCTGAAAGGCATATTTCTTCGGATCTTCGTAGAACTTCGGCAGAAAGGGGTTTGAGTCCACATCCTCAAGCAGTGTTCTTGCCCCGAGTTCTGCTGCCAGAAGCTCTGCAAGGGTGGTCTTACCAACCCCAATGGGACCCTCTATAGCTATATACCTCTTGGTAGCCATAAGCTAAAAGATTATCCTACCAATGGGCAGCCTAAAAG
>DRQE01000082.1 GCA_011371515.1 Deltaproteobacteria bacterium | reverse complement strand
TCGTGCTGAAAGCTCTGCCATCTCGCCTGCGCCTATAAGCATGACCGTTCTACCCGTTAGCTCACCGAATATCTTCTTTGCAAGCTCCACGGCAACAGAGCTTACCGAAACACTGGATGCCCCTATGCGGGTCTCCGTTCTCACCCTTTTTGCAACTGAGAATGCCTTGTGGAAGAGCTTGTTTATAACGGTGCCAGCCGTATCACTCTGCACACTCACTCCATAGGCATCCTTTACCTGCCCCAGTATCTGTGGCTCACCCATCACCATTGAGTCGAGCCCGCAGGCAACTCTGAAAAGATGCCTTACACTGTCTTCACCGGTGAATACATAGAGGTGGTCCTTTATCTCCTCATAGGGTATGCCGTGGTATTCAGAGAGAAACCTCTTTATCTCCCACACACCCTTTTCCATATCGTGCACCACCCCTATGACCTCCACCCTGTTACAGGTGGATATGATTACTGCCTCGTTTATGTTGTGATGAGCCACAAGCCTTTTTAATGCCTGTGGCAGCTCATCCTCTCTGAAGGCAAACCTCTCCCTTATCTCAACAGGGGCTGTTCTGTGATTCAGTCCTACAGTTACTATGTTCATCTCTATCCTTTAGCCCAGAAGCCCGTGGGCTCCTCCTATTATGAAGTTTATAAGAAGGAACGAGCCAAGCAGCACCACAAAGGCTGCCACAGAAAAGATGGCAGACTTTCTGCCCCTCCAGCCTGTGGTAAGCCTACCATGCAGAAGTGCTGCATAGAGAAACCATGTTATAAGCGACCATATCTGCCTTGCACCCCAGAACCAGTAGGTTCCAAAGGCGTACTCCGACCATATTGCACCTGTTATTATGGCAAGTGTGAGCAAGGGAAACCCGTAGGTAAGACACCTGTAGTTGAGCTCATCCAGAATCTCAAGCGAGGGCAACACAAAGTAAAGCCCCCTGATCTTTCTACTCTTAAGATAGCGCTCCTGTATGAGATACATTATGCCGAATATACATGCCATGGCAAAGAATGCATTGCCGAGGAACGCAAGCCCCACATGCACTGGCAGCCAGTAGCTTTCGAGCACAGGGGCAAGGGGCACAATCTCTTTTGGAAGGAAAGATGCCGTTATAAGAAGAAAAAGCGCAAAGGGAGATACAAAGGCTCCCAGCACCATCACCCTGTATCTATAGGAAAGCACAATGTAGAGGAGTATGGAGAGCCAAGCAAAGAATGTAAGGGACTCGTGCATGGTGGCGGCAGGGGTTCTGCCAGCCTCGAACCAGCGGCTTACTATGGTTATGGTATGGGCAACAAACCCACCATAGACCATATATCTGCCCGCCTTTGCAAACCCTTCACGATGAGTAAGAAGGTATCCTATATAGATGATGGTTGCAAAAAAATAAAATGCTGCGGTTATATGGAAAAACAGGATGTCCACCGATTTATGGCTTTCTTTCCCCTATCTTTATACCAAGTTTAGAAAGGGTTATGTTAAGTCCTGTAACTTCTTTCAAAAGGGCGTTTATACGCCTTCTGTCTCCGCGCTGTATGTAGTCTGGCAACGGGGAGTCCAGAAGAAGTCTGAATATCCTTAATTTATTATCATTATTTAGTTTTTCTTTCAACATCATCTTTCTTACAGCACCCACAATCTCGACGACCTTTGCGAACTCCTCTGGTAAAAGCCCCTCTATTCTTTCGCGAAGCCATCTTGCAGTGTAGGGGCTTCTGCCAGAGGTTGATATGGCTATGGTTACATCTCCTCTTCTTACAACAGAGGGAACTATGAAGTTACATAGCTCTGGAGTGTCCACAACATTTACAAGTAACCCGAGGTCTTCGGCATCGCTGTAGACCTTCCTGTTGAGTGTCTGAGAGTCTGTGGCACATATTACGAGAAAGGCACCCTCAAGGTCTCCGCTGCGGTATCTTCTTTCTATGTGCTCTATAGCGCCCTCCTCTTTAAGTGCCTTCAACCCCTCTGTAAGCCTTGGGCTTACAACAGCCACCTCTGCCCCGCATTGAAGAAGGCTTAAAACCTTCCTTTCGGCAACCCTTCCGCCGCCTACCACAACGCACCTTCTTCCCTTTATATTGACGAATGCTGGATAAAACTTCATATCATTTAAGATTATAACCATCTTATGTGTCAAAAACCATTAATTTTTAATTAAAATGGTTTAAGTACCACTGGTTCTCCACAGTGGTTAAACATCCTTGACCACCCCTGTGTTAGCTGTTAGAATGAATAAAATTATTCAATTCCTTTTACGGTGTGGAAGGGGGATGGAAAAACGCTGGAAGATCAGTCCTGCCAATGAGACTCTACAGAAGAGGTTAGAAGATGAACTCAACATCCTTCCTGTCACCGCAGAACTCCTTGTAAAAAGAGGCATTACCGAGCCTGAAAGGGCTTATGCCTTTCTCTCGCCAGACCTTAAAGACCTTTACAACCCCTTTTTGATGAAGGATATGGATAAAGCCACCGAGCGTATTCTTACTGCCCTCAAGGAGGCAGAAAAGATATGCGTCTGGGGAGACTACGATGTGGACGGCACAACAGGCACAGCCCTGTTTTACAGTTTCTTCCAAGAGCTCGGCGTAGAGATAACCACCTATATTCCAAACCGTCTGAAAGAGGGCTATGGGCTCAATGTAGAGGGCATAAAGAGACTCCATAAAGAAGGAGTAAATCTTATAATAACCGTTGATTGTGGTATATCGAACCACACCGAGATTGAGTTTGCCCGCACACTCGGTATGGACTGCATAGTGGTTGACCACCACGAGGTTCCTCCACAGATACCGCCTGCCTGTGCAGTGCTGAACCCCAAACAGCCCGATTGCGGCTATCCCTTCAAGGCTCTTGCAGGGGTGGGCGTTGCCTTCAATCTGGTTATAGCCATAAGGGCAAAGCTAAGAGAAAGGGGCTGGCACGGGGAGCTACCAAACCTCAAGCGCTATCTCGACATAGTTGCCATAGGAACAGTGGCGGATGTGGTGCCCCTTGTAGACCAGAACAGAATCCTTGTAAGCTATGGACTGAAGGAGCTTGCATCCACAAAAAGGTTAGGGCTTAAGAGCCTCATGGATGTTGCAGGTGTGGGAGGGCTCAAGCCCACGGCCGAGCACATAGCCTTTCAGCTTGCCCCGAGGATAAATGCCTCGGGAAGGATGGACAGTGCCGATACAGCCTTAAGGCTTCTTGTAACAGAGAACCACCGTGAGGCTACTGAACTTGCACGCAGGCTGAACACAGAGAACTCGAAACGCCAGTCAACCGAAGAGAGGATATTAAGAGAAGCCCTCTCCATGATAACCGAGCCCCTTACCGACAAGGCAATCGTCCTTGCCCGTGAAGGCTGGCATGCCGGGGTCATAGGAATAGTTGCCTCTCGCATAATGGAAAGGTTTACACGGCCCACCATACTTCTCTCAATAGATGGTGACAGGGTAAAGGGCTCTGCAAGGGGAACGGCTGGCTGCAACATCATAGATACATTGAGAAGGTGTGAGAGCTACCTTGAAAAATACGGTGGACACCGCTCGGCAGCAGGTCTTACACTCAAAAGGGAAAACCTCGAAGCCTTCCGCAGAGAGTTCATAGGGCTTATGAACTCGGCTCTCTCGGCTGAAGACCTCGTGCCCACGGTTGAGCTCGATGCACGGGTAACGCTTGACGAGCTCAAACCACGCCTCGTAGACGAGATTGAAAAACTCTCACCCTTCGGCTACATGAACGAAAGACCCCTTCTGTGCGTGATGGGGGCAAACATACTCCACACAGAACTCGTAAAAGACAGACACCTGCGGGTTATGATA
>DRQE01000081.1 GCA_011371515.1 Deltaproteobacteria bacterium | reverse complement strand
GTTACCACACCTGCGCCTACAGTCCTGCCACCCTCTCTTATTGCAAACCTCAGTCCCTCTTCCATGGCTATCGGTGTTATAAGCTCAACATCTATACTCACATTATCTCCGGGCATCACCATCTCAACACCCTCCGGCAGGGTCACAACTCCAGTAACATCCGTGGTCCTGAAGTAAAACTGGGGCCTGTAGCCGCTGAAAAAGGGTGTATGCCTTCCTCCCTCTTCCTTGGTCAACACATACACCTCTGCCTTGAACTTCCTGTGAGGCGTAATAGTGCCAGGCTTTGCCAACACCTGACCCCTCTCTACCTCGTCCTTCTTAACTCCCCTCAACAAACAACCAACATTATCGCCTGCTCTTCCCTCGTCCAGTATCTTACGGAACATCTCTATACCTGTAACAACCGTCTTTATGGTATCCTTTATGCCAACTATCTCCACCTCTTCTCCTACCTTTATCACTCCACGCTCAATACGACCGGTAACAACCGTACCCCTACCAGATATGCTGAAAACATCCTCTATGGGCATAAGAAACGGCTTGTCTATATCCCTCACCGGCTCGGGTATGTAGCTGTCAAGGGTGTCCATAAGCTCCCATATCTTGCCACACCACTCACACTCCCTGTTGCCACAGCCACACTCAAGAGCCTTCAATGCACTACCCTTTATAAAGGGTATGTCGTCTCCGGGAAACTTGTACTGGTTCAACAGCTCCCTTACCTCTATCTCAACAAGGTCAAGAAGCTCGGGATCATCCACCATATCGACCTTGTTGAGAAACACTATTATGTTAGGCACCCCGACCTGACGGGCAAGCAGTATGTGCTCCCTTGTCTGGGGCATGGGTCCATCGGCTGCGCTCACAACAAGGATGGCTCCATCCATCTGGGCAGCACCTGTTATCATGTTCTTGACATAGTCTGCGTGACCGGGACAATCTATGTGCGCATAGTGACGGGTCTCTGTCTGATACTCCACATGGGATATGGATATGGTAAGACCCCTCTCCTTCTCCTCGGGAGCCCTGTCTATCTGATCATAGGCAAGAAAGTCTGCCCAGCCCTTGGTGCTCAAAACCCTCGTTATGGCTGCCGTAAGGGTGGTCTTACCGTGGTCAACATGCCCTATCGTACCTACATTGATATGAGGCTTCGTCCTCTCAAATTTTGCCTTACTCATATCTTTACCCTCCGAAAAGTTTTATTTACTCTTTGCGGTTGCATAAATGGTCTCTGCAACAGATGCAGGTACCTCCTCATAGTGGGAGAACTGCATGGTAAACGATGCCCTTCCCTGCGTAAGACTGCGTAGCACCGTGGAGTAACCGAACATGCTTGCCAGTGGCACCTTTGCCGCTATCACCTGCAGATTACCCCTCATCTCCATACCCTGAATCTTGCCTCTTCTGGAGTTGAGGTCTCCCATAACATCTCCCATGAACTGCTCTGGAACGACAACCTCCACATCCATTATGGGCTCAAGCAGCACCATGCCTGCCTTATTGCATGCCTCCTTGAAGCCCATGGAGCCTGCTATCTTGAATGCCATCTCAGAGGAGTCAACCTCGTGATAGGAACCATCGAAAAGCGTCACCTTAACATCGACCACAGGATATCCTGCAAGTATACCACTCTCCATCGCCTCTTTCACACCTGCCTCAACTGCCGGTATGTATTCCTTTGGTATTACTCCACCAACTATCTTATTAATAAATTCAAAGCCCTTACCTCTTTCAGCCGGCTCAACCTCGAGCCACACATGTCCGTACTGACCTCTTCCACCGGTCTGCCTTATGTATTTACCCTCTGCCTTTGCCTTACCTGTTATGGTCTCCTTATAGGCAACCTGTGGTTTACCCACATTTGCCTCAACCTTGAATTCACGAAGGAGTCTATCCACTATTATCTCAAGGTGAAGCTCACCCAT
The DNA here is from genome assembly GCA_011371515.1 of Deltaproteobacteria bacterium. GTDB lineage: Bacteria > Desulfobacterota > GWC2-55-46 > GWC2-55-46 > DRQE01 > DRQE01. Next base: position 2,235 of record DRQE01000081.1, on the reverse strand, counting down.
ACCTGATATTATGGTCTGTCCTGTCTCCTCATCGGTCTTCACCCTGAAGGATGGGTCTTCTATGGCAAGTTTCTGCAACGACACACCGAGCTTCTCTTGGTCTGCCTTTGTCTTTGGCTCTATGGCAATACTCATGACTGGCTCTGGTATGTCGAGGGACTCAAGAAGTATCGGGTGGTCTGGGTCACATATTGTATCTCCCGTGGTTGTATACTTAAGCCCCACGGCTGCTGCAATATCTCCCGAGAATACCTCCTTGACCTCTTCCCTTTTGTTTGCGTGCATGCGGACAAGTCTGCCTATCCTTTCACGCTGACCCTTTGTTGAATTATACACATAGGAGCCAGCCTTTAGAGAGCCCGAATATACACGGAAGAATGTGAGCTGGCCCACAAAGGGGTCTGTCATTATCTTAAATGCAAGAGCTGAATAGGGGGCATCGTCTCTTGCCTCTCTGGTCTCCTCTTCACCCGTGTTGGGGTTTACCCCCCTGACAGCCGGTATATCCACCGGTGAGGGCAGATAATCCACCACCGCATCAAGCAGCGGCTGGATACCCTTGTTTTTGAATGCCGAACCGCAGAAAACAGGTGTTATCGAGAGTGAAAGTGTGCCCTTTCTTATAGCTCCTATGAGCTCTTCCTTCGTTACGGGCTCACCCTCTATGTACTTTTCCATAAGCGTCTCGTCGAAGTCACTTGCACACTCTATGAGTTTCTCTCTGTACTCTGCAACGAGCTCCTTCATATCCTCTGGTATCTCTGCATACCTGAACTTTGCACCAAGGGTTGACTCATCCCATATTATTGCCTGCTCGGTGATAAGGTCCACCACACCGGTGAACTCATCCTCCGCACCCACAGGAAGCTGCATCACAACAGGCTTCGTATGGAGCCTGTCTTCCATCATCTTTACCACACCGAAGAAGTCTGCCCCAACTCTATCCATCTTATTTACGAAGGCTATCCTTGGCACCCTGTATTTATCAGCCTGACGCCACACCGTCTCACTCTGGGGCTCCACACCACCAACGCTACAGAACACGGCTATTGCACCATCGAGCACCCTCAGAGACCTTTCCACCTCTATGGTGAAGTCCACATGCCCCGGGGTGTCTATTATGTTTATCCTGTAATCTTTCCAGAAACAGGTTGTGGCTGCCGAGGTTATGGTTATACCCCTCTCTTTCTCCTGAGCCATCCAGTCCATAACAGCGGTTCCCTCGTGCACCTCACCTATCTTATAGGTCACCCCAGTATAGTAGAGTATGCGCTCGGTGGTCGTGGTTTTACCCGCATCTATGTGCGCCATTATACCTATATTTCTCTGCCTCTCTATGGGTATGCTTCTTGACACTTTTACCCCTTTAGCCTCCCTGACTTCTTTTTGCTGCTTTAAAGCTCCTGATGAACTCAACTTACTCAACCTTTCATATTTAAAGGATTACCACCTGTAATGTGCAAACGCCTTGTTTGCCTCTGCCATACGGTGTGTATCCTCCTTCTTCTTTACTGCTCCGCCCCTGCCGCTGGCAGCATCCATAAGCTCTGCAGCAAACTTCTCTATCATGGTCCTCTCGTTACGCTGCCTCGCATACTCAACAAGCCACTTGAGCGCCAGAGATATCTGCCTTTCAGGCCTCACCTCTATTGGCACCTGATATGTGGCGCCACCAACCCTTCTGGACTTTACCTCCAGCTGGGGCTTCACATTCTCCACCGCTTTTCTGAAAACCTTGAGCGGGTCGTTTCCTGTCTTCTCTTTTATCCTCTCGAAAGCACCGTAGAGTATCCTTTCGGCAACACTCTTCTTGCCGTCACGCATAATCTTGTTTATAGCCTTTGCGACTATCACATCGTTGTACTTTGGGTCCGGTGCTATCTCCCTTTTTGGTGCCCTACCCCTTCGAGCCATAGTAAGGTCTCCTCCATAAAAATCAGGAACCATAAACCGCCACTTTACTTTTTACGGTTCAGTGGTTCCTGATTTATTTTAATCTTCTCGTCCCGTACTTTGAACGAGCCTGTTTTCTGTCTTCTACGCCGACTGTATCGAGCGTACCTCTTATGATGTGATATCTGACACCGGGAAGGTCTTTGACCCTGCCCCCTCTTATAAGCACAACAGAGTGCTCCTGAAGATTGTGGCCAATACCGGGTATGTAGGCGGTAACCTCCATACCGTTTGTAAGCCTCACCCTTGCCACCTTACGAAGGGCAGAGTTGGGCTTCTTTG
>DRQE01000080.1 GCA_011371515.1 Deltaproteobacteria bacterium | reverse complement strand
GGGATACCGCAAATACACTTATAATACAGCTTGCATAGAGAAGGCGGGCTATCATGGTTGCCACACAGTTTTAGAGAGGTTTTAATAGATTTATACCACTCTGTTACCACACAGGTCAAATGAAATGTATTGAAAGTAGAGGCTATAATATGTTAAGTAAAAATGAGCACAAAACTAAAAACACGGGAGGAACCATGGCAAAGAGGATCAGAAACTTCAAGAAGATACTCGTTCCTGTGGACTTCACGCCTGCTTCAGAAAGTGCCCTCAAGTATGGGCTTTCACTTGCAACGAAGTATGGTGGCAAGCTCTTCGTGCTCCATGTGGTGAACCTCAGGGGAGAACTTGCCGGCTTCTACATACCCCACTTGTCCTTCGAAAAGCTCGATGACGAGATGAAAAAGGGTGCAGGCGAGATGCTCGAGAAGTTTACAAAACGCATACTCAAGGGGTTCAAGAACTTTGAGAAGGTGCTCCTCTGTGGCACTCCCTATCTTGAAATCGTAAGGTACGCCAGAGAGGAGAACATGGACATAATCGTCATGGGAACCTTTGGAAGAAGTGGTATAGAGGGCTATCTCTTTGGAAGCACAACAGAAAGGGTGATGAAGAACGCAGAGGTTCCTGTACTGGTGGTGCCACCTCTTAAAAGATAGGGGCATTCAGATGTTTGGCATAGGCTTTACAGAGCTCGTGCTCATACTGATTGTGGCACTTCTTGTGCTTGGTCCAGAAAAGCTGGTGGCTCTTTCGAAGGATGCGGGCAGGTTCTTAAAGGAGCTAAAACGGGCGGCTTCTGATGTCCGCAGTGGAATAGAAAATGTGGAGGAGAACTCCAGAAAAAACGAATAGATGGCAGAAGACCCAAGGTATATGACCCTTACGGGTCATCTGAGAGAGCTTCGTCAGAGGCTCATAAGGGCACTTATAAGCATAGCAATAGCCTTTGTATTCACCTATTACTGGTCTGAAGAGATATACAGACTTCTTATAGCACCCCTTATACCCTATCTTCCAGAGGAGCAACGCTTCATAGTCTTTACAACCGTTACCGAGCCCTTCTTTACCTACCTTAAGGTGGGCTTCCTTGGGGCAGTGGTTGTGGCAATGCCCTACATACTCTACGAGGTGTGGGCATTCGTCGCCCCCGCACTCTATGAAGAGGAGAGAAGGCTCTTTCTGCCTCTCGTAACCCTCTCTTTTCTTCTATTTGTTGCGGGCATACTTTTTGCCTACTTCGTTGTCTTTCCTGTTGCCTTCAGGTATCTTATGGGATTCAGTGGAGAGATGCTCAAACCCTATGTCTCGATGGCGCTGTACATGGGGCTTGTGGTAAGGCTTCTGTTTGCCTTTGGTGTTGCCTTTCAGGTACCATTAATTATAATGGTTCTTGTGAGGGCAGGCATCGTTAGTATAGAGAGGCTTAAGGGCTGGTGGAAGTATGCCCTTATCTTAAGCCTCGTTGCAGGAGCCCTTCTCACCCCGCCCGATCCGTTGAGCCAGCTTCTCATGGCACTGCCTCTTATGGCACTCTACTGGCTGGGAGTAGCACTTGCGATACTTTTTGGAAGAAAGGGTGGTTAGCCTCTGGGAAAGATTCTTGAGATGTTTACCGCCTGAAATCTTCCTTCCTCGCCTTCCACGATGTCGAACTCGAATATGTATTCACGGTTTGGCAGTTTGTCCATGTCAACGGCAGGGTCGAAGTTGGACTCATGGGCAAATGCGGTCTCATAGGGAGACTCTGGTCTTCTGGTGTCTGTAACCCATAGCCCGGGTCCTATGTGTTTCAGAAACCGCATGAACCCGTAGTTCTTTGCATGGTTGTAACTGTAGCATATACCCCTTACCCTTGAGCCTATCTCACCCCAGCGCACTCCGCGCTCTTCGTTCTCCTTTATGGGAAGAAGCTGGGGGATCAAGTAGCCCGAGAAGAAAAGGTCCACCTCTCGTTTGAGCTGGGACGATACATTCTGGAATGCAACCGCCTCCACACGGCAGCCCTTGTTCTGCAGAGCCTTTACAACCTGCACGAAGTCTCCATCCCCTGTGGCAAGAAGCACCCTGTCGAGATTTTCCGATTGCAGAAGGGTATCCACAGCCATGTCAAGGTCTGCATTCGCCTTGCCGTACTTAAGGCCTGTCTCGTCTTCGTACCAAGTGACGGGCTTTTCTATGACCTTGTAGCCATAGTCTCTGAGGGTGGAGTAGAAGTTAAGGGTACGCTCCTTGTAGTCTATATCTGTTCTTGCCCGTTCTTCGTCGTAGGCAACATAGGCATTAAGCCGTATGGGTTCATCTCCCTCACGGCAGGCAAAGTCCCTCAATATATCATAGCGCATCCCGTGCCCGCCGTTACGGGTGATGTTGGATACATCCACATATATGCCTACCTTTTGCGCAGAGTCTCTTGCCATGGTTATATATCCAAGTTTGACACCTCAAGGGCGTGTTCCTCTATGAACTTTCGCCTTGGTTCCACCTGATCGCCCATGAGCTTTGTGAACATATCGTCTGCCTCTACCACATCCTCTACAGTTACCTGCAGAAGCGTTCTTCTTTCAGGGTCCATGGTGGTCTCCCACAGCTGGTCGGGGTTCATCTCGCCAAGACCCTTGTAGCGCTGTATGGATATGCCCTTTTTACCGTTACTGAGTATATATTCGACCATATCTCCAAAGGTTTTAACCTCTTCTGTCACACCCTCCATGGTTATGCGAAAGGGAGGAGAGCCAGCCGAAAGAAGTGCTTTTGAGAGTTCTTTTAACTGGCTGAATTCTGCAGAGAGTATGAAGTCTCTCGTAATTACTGTTTTAAGCCTTGTTCCATTACGCACAGAGTCTATTATTATGTTGTACGTGCCGTGTTCACTGTCTTCTTCGAGCTGGTAGCCTTCAAGCACTGTTTCTGGATGAAATGCCTTTATGTATGTCTTCAGGTTGTCCATTAGCCTTGTTATGGATTTTTTATCCCTTATTGTATCAACATTGAAGCCCTTTTCAAGAGAAAGTCCCTCCACTATTGCCACATCCTTCTTCTTTCTCTCCATGCTGTCGAGTATGTGTCTGAAGTGGGAAGCCTTCTTTAGAAGCTCTACAAGTCTTCTTCCCGAAAGTGTCTTCTTGCCATCGCCAGAGCTTAGGCTTACACTGTCGCCTATGTGCTCGAAGATGAATTCTTCGAGCTCTCGGTCGTCCTTCAGGTAACGCTCTTCCTTGCCTTTCTTCACCTTGTAGAGTGGTGGCTGTGCTATGTATAGATGGTTACCTTCGAAAAGGAAGCGCATCTGTCTGTAGAAGAAGGTAAGAAGAAGAGTTCTTATGTGAGAGCCGTCCACATCCGCATCGGTCATTATTATTATCTTGTGGTAGCGAAGCTTTGAAGGGTCCTGCTCCTCTTTGCCTATACCACAGCCGAGGGCTGCTATCATCGTTCTTATCTCTTCGTTCGAGAGCATCTTGTCAAACCTTGCCTTTTCAACATTGAGTATCTTACCTCTCAGGGGAAGGACTGCTTGGAACCTGCGGTCTCTGCCCTGCTTTGCAGAGCCACCTGCAGAGTCACCCTCAACTATAAAGAGCTCACTCAGGCGGGGATCTCTTTCCTGACAGTCTGCAAGTTTTCCCGGAAGGGATGTTGCCTCAAGGGCACCCTTTCTTCTTATAAGCTCTTTTGCCTTCTTTGCCGCCTCTCTTGCCCTCGCACTCTCAAGGGCTTTCTGCACTATCTTCTTTGCAACAGAGGGGTTTTCCTCGAGAAATGCCATGAGTTTCTCGTTTATAAGGCTTTTTACATAGCCCTCTACCTCGGAGTTTCCGAGCTTTGTCTTTGTCTGTCCTTCAAACTGTGGGTTCGGCAGCTTCACACTTATAACAGCCGTAAGCCCCTCTCTTACATCTTCACCCTGCAGAGCCTCTTTAAGGTCTTTTAGAAGCCCGCGCTGGTTGGCATAGCTGTTGATTGTGCGCGTAAGGGCAGACTTGAAGCCTGTCAGATGGGTGCCACCCTCTGTGGTATTTATGTTGTTGGCATAGGAGAAGATGTTCTCCGAATAGGAGTCGTTCCACTGCATGGCAACTTCCATGTGTATGCCCTTCTTTTCACCTGAAAAATATATGACCTTTGGATGCAGTGGATTCTTGGTCTTATTAAGATGCTCCACGAAGGTCTTTATGCCACCTTTGTACTGGAACTCGTGGAACTTTCCTGTCCTTTCGTCCTCTATGGAAATCTTTATTCCTGCATTAAGGAAGGAGAGCTCCCGAAGACGCTGGCTCAATATGTCGAAGCTCAGTTTCGTTGTCTCGAATATCTCAGGGTCGGGCTTGAAGGTTATCTTTGTGCCCGTCTTTTTGGTCTTTCCAGTAACCTTAAGCGGTGTTACAGGTCTTCCCTTGCGGTAGCTCTGTTCAAATACCTTTCCATCTCTTTTGATTTCCACATTGAGCCATTCGGAAAGGAAGTTGACAACGGTCACACCTACTCCGTGTAGTCCTCCAGACACCTTGTATGCCTTGTGCTCGAACTTTCCGCCTGCGTGAAGCTCGGTGAGGACCACCTCCACGGTGGGTTTCTTCTTTACAGGATGTTCCCCTACTGGTATGCCCCTGCCGTCGTCTATGACTGTTACCGAATTGTCAGAATGTATTATAACCTGTATGTTTTTGCAATATCCTGCAAGTGCCTCATCCACACTGTTGTCCACCACCTCGTATACCAGATGGTGAAGCCCTGCAGGTCCTGTGGAGCCTATGTACATGGCAGGCCTTTTTCTTACCGCCTCAAGCCCGCCAAGCACTTTTATGGATTCGGCATCATAACCTTGGGTCTTCTTCTGCTCTGTCAATTCTATTGTTCCACCTCCCTTTAAAAATTTATTCAAACTATTTTACCACATAAAAGGGTGCGTTACCACACATAAAATCTGTAAGTAATTAAAAAACTTGTTTTTCTTTGAGCTTTGAGGTAAAATAAAACCCATGGCTTCGTTTGGGGAGAAGGAGCAGGTCTATTTTATAAGCCCCACGGCAGGCAGACTCACCGGGGAAGAGATGTTCTCCATGGTGGTGGACTACATAGAGGAGAGCCCTTCCAGAAAGTACAACCTTATAATCGGCACCGACTCTTTCCAAGGTAGAGAAACCCTTTTTGTTACAGCCATAATCGTACACAGAGTGGGGCATGGTGGGCGTTACTTCTACCGCAAAAGGCGGGTCAAAAACATGAACAGCATGCGACACAGGATCTTCTACGAGGCGACATTAAGCATAGAGGTGGCTTCCTATCTGCAGGAAAGGCTATCAGAGAACGGCTACAAAAGCCTTCCTGTGGAGATACATCTCGATATAGGCTCAAATGGAGATACGAGAGAGATAATAAAAGAAGTGGTGGGCATGGTTACAGGCTCTGGCTATTATGCCGTTACAAAGCCCGATTCCTTTGGTGCATCGAAGGTGGCGGACAGACATTCACGATAGGATGTCTGAACCCCATAAGAGCTGCCTTTTTGTTTTTTTTCGGAAACAGGTTCGGTGAAGCTGACGATGGCTTCAGAGGATACTTCTCCTGTGTAAATAAGAGGTGGACTTTTTTAAATAGGTGACACATCCTACACGGGCATGGTATCTGTGCAAAAAGGGGGAAGATATCTCACATACAGGGGGGATATCTTTATTTTTAGGCAGGCGGAAGAATTAGGGAGAACAACAGGCAGTGATTTCACCAATAATTGAGCTTGTCCTTTTGAGTAGTTGAATAGTTTGGATTAATTTTATATATTCAAACTTTACATTAAATGAATGTGGTAAAATACAACCTCACTCTAACAAGGATATAGGCGATGGCAAGAAAGAAGAAGGAAGGCGGCCTGCTCACCTCCAAAGAGATAGAGATACTGAGGTGGGTTCAGGAAGGAAAGACCAACGAAGAGATAGGGATGATACTCGGAAAGAGCCGATATACGGTGAAGTATCATCTCAAGAACATAATGAAGAAACTGAATGTTACCAACAGGGCACAGGCCGTAAGTCAGGCGATAGGGCTTGGTTTCCTTCCACCTCTGCCATCTGACGAGGAGGGGTTCAAAGAGGAGATAGTATTCAGGGTCGGTATCGTAGGATGCGGTAAGGGGGGAGAGGCTATACTGAATCTGTTCAGAGAGAATCCCTCTGTAAAGGTCATGTGGGTGGCAGATAGAGACCCATCTGCACCGGGTGTGGCAATAGCAAAGAAGATGAACATACCCTTCTCTGAAGATTACAGGACATTCCTTACCCAAGACAAACTCGATGTGGATGTGGTCATAAACCTTACTGGCAGTGTGGAGATTGCAGAGGACCTGCGCAAGCGCATTCCACCCACCATAGAGCTTATGGGCGGGCTTTCGGCAAAGATAATGTGGCAGCTCTTCGAAGAGAGAAGAAGAAGGGTGGAAGAGAGAGAGAGGGTGCTCAAAGAGCACGAAGCCCTTTATCATCTGGGGCTTGTAATCGAGAGTATAGATAGTCTCAAGGACGCAGGCTATGCAATAGTAGATTATGCAACGAAACTTACCAACACACCTGCCGGTACCCTTGCACTCTTCGATGAGAAGAAAGAAGACATGGTGCTCGTTGCCGCAAAGGGCTTCAGCGCAGAGTTCAAGAAACACGACCGCTGGGAGATAAGAAAGGGCGGGCTTACAAGCACCATTCTGAACCAGAACGGGCCACTCTATATAGCAGACATAAGAGAGACGAAGAATCCGAACCCATTGCTTCTAAAAGAAGGGGTCAGGACCATCCTTGGCGCACCCCTTATGGTTGAGGGAAGGATTGTGGGCATACTCTATGTCAACGACTTCAAGGTAAGAAGGTTCAGAGCAGAGGACATATCCCTCTTTTCACTCCTTACCATATACGCAGGGCTCACCATAGAGAGGGTAAAGAAGATAGAGGACATAAGGCTTCTGAGCATTACCGATGGACTCACGGGGCTTTACAACCAGCGCTACTTTATGGAGCAGTTGCAGAAGGAACTCAAAAGGGCACAGAGACATCACCACCCTGTATCCATAATAATGCTCGATATAGATTGCTTCAAAAACTACAACGACGAGTTCGGCCATCTGGAGGGTAACAGGGTGTTGAAGGTTATAGCAAGGCTTATAAAGAAGAACTCACGAATAACAGATACCGTTGGAAGGTTCGGCGGAGAGGAGTTCTGTGTTATAATGCCCCAGATAAAGAAGGAAGGGGCGATGGCATTCGGCAGAAGGGTTCTCAAGGAGATAGCCTCTTACCCCATGCCAAACAGACAGGTAACCGTGAGCGCAGGTATTGCCACATATCCCACCGATGGAAAGAGCCTTCCTGCACTTATAAAGAAGGCAGATGCAAGGCTCTACAAGGCAAAAAGAGAGGGCAAGAACAAGATAGTGGGCTGAAGCCTTTTCCTACTCTATACCCAGCATCTCTTTGAATTCCTTCTCTGACAGCATCTTTATACCGAGCTTTTTTGCCTTTTCGTACTTGGAGCCCGGTTCCTTGCCAACCACCACGAAGTCCACCCGTTTGCTGACACTGTCGGAACACCTTCCACCTTCACTTTCCACAAGTTTTTTTGCCTCGTCTCTGGTGAAACTGTCGAGTGCACCTGTAAATACGAAGACCTTTCCAGCGAGTTTTCCAGCCCTTTTCTTCTTCTCTTCGGGAAACCTTACGCCAGCCTTCTTCAGCTTCTCTATTACCTTGAGGTTGTGTTCCTCCCTGAAGAAACTTACTATGTTCTTTGCCGTCTCCGGGCCTATCTCTGGTATCTGGAGGAGTTCCTCGTAGGTTGCGTGCATCAGGCTATCCAGAGAGGAGAACCTTTCTGCCAGCACATCTGCAAGGTGTTCACCAACGCCCTTTATGCCAAGTGCGAATATAAGGCGTGAAAGGGCTGGTGGGGTCTTGCTCTTTTCTATGGCTTCGAGAAGGTTCTCGGCACTCTTTTCTGCCCATCTTTCAAGTTTAAGGATGTCCTCCTTCTTAAGGTAATATATGTCTGC
>DRQE01000079.1 GCA_011371515.1 Deltaproteobacteria bacterium | reverse complement strand
TGGCAGGCAGTTTGCCCTGCCCACAAAAAATGTAAAGGAGATATTGCGTACCGACAGATACCTTAAACCCCTGTTTTACAACCAGTCGGGAGTGCTCAAAGGGGTCATGGAGCTTGAAGGCCAGATGGTCTCTGTGCTAAACACACCCTTTATACTGGGCATACAGGGTAATGGCAGCGAGCCCATAATACTCGTATGCAGAGAAAAGGGGCTGGATAGAGCAGTAGGGCTTGTGGTCTCCACAGTGGATGGCATAAGGACTGTGGACCCCTCTCTTATAAAAGAGCCGCAGAACCTGAAGGGAGACTTCTGGGCAGGTGTATTCGAGGGTCCAGAGGGCAGAAAGGTCCTGCTCATAGAGCTTGGCAGGTTCCTGATGGCTGCCCTTCAAAAGATAAAAGGAGGATAGGTGTATGGGAAGAGCTCCCGGTGAGGCCCTTGGAAGGGCTTTCAAGCTGAGTGTAGAGAAGCTTACCAGAAACTTCTACCTCTTCACATTTGCCTGCTTCGTTATAGGCATTATAACCTACTCGGTGGTAAACGGCATATGGAAAGAGGTCTCAAGTGCCAAGGAGAAGACCATACCTCAACTCCTGAAGACGGAAGAGGCCCTGAGAGAGCTCGAACGGATAAGGTATGAGCTGAAACCACCCCTTACAGAGGATGCCCTCAAAAGGGTGGCACAGAAGAATAGGCTTCTCAAAAATAGGATAGACGGAATAGCAGCCTTTCTGGCAGAAAAGGATGGCTCCATGGTGGCAGACTCAATAAGAAGGCTTTCTGCCCGTTATTTCAGCACATTCAAAGGCGACAACTTCTCTGAAAAAGAAGCCCTGTCCACGCTTTCTCTTCTTGCAACAGAGCTTGACTCTGCAAAAAGGCTTCTTGCAGAAAGGGTTGACAGGGAGTTTGCATCTGCCGAGGACATGGCAGACTGGGCGGTGCTCGTCGTGCTGGGGCTTACTGCAGCGGCAATAGTGGGCATGGTGCTTACGGGAAGGGTACTCACAGGGGTCATTGGAAAACCCATAACAGAGGTTACGGAAAGCCTCACCGAGAGCTCAAAGGATATAGAGGGCGTATCAGAAGAAATTGTAAAAGGTGCAAAGACACAGGCAGAGCTTATCGGGGCGGCAACGAAAGACCTGAAAGAGATGATGACCCACATAGTGAAGGGCAACATCTCAAAAAGCGTGGAAAAACAGGTGGAGATAGCAAAGGCTTTTGCAGACTTTCTGAAACAGTTTGTGGAGAGAACCTCTGCAGAGATAGCCATGGGTATGATGGGTGTGCTGCAGCACTCAAAGGACGCAAGGGGCGGGGTGGATGAGTTCTTAAGAGAGCTCAAGACAGTGGAAAAGAACATCAAAAGAGAAGAGGCAGCAATAAACGACATAGTGGCAGCCCTCAAGGGTATCGTTGCAACGAACAACAGAATAAAGAAGATGGCAGCAAGCTCCACAGAGGCAGTTGGCAGGGCAACAGAGGCAGTTGTGAACGGAGAGGAGAGTATGACGCGAATCTCCTCGAAACTCGAAGCAATAAGAAGGGCTTCTGAAAATGTAAGAAAGATTACCGAATCCCTTGCAAAGATAACCGAGGACATAAAGATACTGGCACTGAATATGTCGCTCAAGGTGGAAGATATAAGAGACGATACAGGCAAGTCCTACGGGTTCGAGGCAATGAGTGCAAGGGTGCAGGAGCTTGCCCAAGAGGTCGAAGGGCTTCTTACGAGATCGAACGAGATGATAATACCCACCATCGAGGCAATAGAGGATGTAAGTGACGAGGCAACACAGACCCGTACCCTCGTAAACAGGGTGGCAGAGACCATAAAGGTGGCAGCCGAAGAGAGTAAAGCCATCTCCACCGCCATAGACAAACAGGCAGTGGAGATAGACCGTATAGAGGTGGAGGCAGAAAACCTCAAGATAAGTGCAGGCAATACCACACACGCAGTGGAAGCACAGGTGGCACTGGCACAGGAGGTAAACACCATGCTCAAGGAGTCGGAAATACTGGTGGGAAATGTAAATACCCTTACAAAAGAGGCATCTGACAACGCAAAGAAGGTGAACACCATGATGCAGGAGCTTAAAGAGACCCTTGAAAAGATAGAGGCAGGTACAGCCTCACTTACACAAAAGGGCTCAGAGCTTATAAAGACATTCAACACCATAGACGAGCAGACCTCTACCAACCTCACACTGTCGGAAAAACTCAAAACTGTGGTGGCTCGACTCAAAGATGTGGCTTCGAGACTCTCCATGGTGGTAAAGGGTGAGCAGGGCTGACTTCTGCATGGCAAACAATGGCTTGCCCCTGTAGGGAACAGAAAAAATTTCTTTTTGAGATCAATCCCTCTTGAAAAAGACCTGTTATAAAGACCCTGTCAGCGCAAGAAAAGAGGCTCTGAGGGAACAGCTTGCTCTGGCAAAGAAGATACGGCTTACACCCCTTGAAAGACCTCCCCGCTATGTTGCTGGTGTGGACTGTGCCTTCGTCGAAGACAAGATAATAGCCGTGGCAGTAGTGTTCAGGGTGCCAGAGCTTACCTGCGTAGAGGAAAAGTGGGTCATAGAGGAGACCGAGTTTCCCTACATACCGGGCCTTCTCTCCTTCAGGGAAGGTCCTGCCCTCGTCTCCGTCATAAAAAGGCTTTCCACAAAGCCTGATGTAATTCTTTTCGATGGACAGGGTATAGCACACCCCCGAAGGGTTGGCATAGCAACACACATAGGCATACTGCTGGATGTACCCACCATAGGGTGTGCAAAGTCGAAACTCGTGGGTGAGTACGAAGAGCCAGAAGACCACAGGTTCGCCCACACCCCGCTTGTCTACAAAGAAGAAGTGGTGGGTGTTGTGTTAAGGACGAAAAAAGGGGTGCTGCCCATATTCGTCTCACCGGGGCACAGAATAACCGTGGACGATGCCCTCATGGTGGTAACCCTCTGTGTGGCCAGATACAGGCTGCCCGAACCTGTGCGAAGGGCAGACCTTCTGTCAAAAAGGCTTCGCAAAGAATACCTTGCATCAGGTTGACCTTATCCTGTAGCTGATATAACATCTAAAAAGGGTCTATGGCGTTGAAAAAGACGGTCTTAATCATAGCTCTTATCATGCTTGCTGGCGGGATGGCTCTATACCTTCTGTTTTCAGGTAGTCCTGCCACGGGTTACATAGAGACCACAGGGGTTGTGGAGCTCAAAGAGGTTGAGCTTGCCCCTGAACGGGGCGGCAGAATCGTCTGGCTTTGCTGTGAGGAGGGTGAGCCCATAAAAAAGGGGACTCCTGCGCTCAGACTCGACGATGCAAAACTCAGGGCACAGCTAAAGGAGGCACTTTCTCGCACAGATGAGCTCCGTGCAAAGATAGAGGCAGCCCGTAAAGAGCTTGAGGCTCTCCACTCCATTGTGGACTCCCTTGGTGCAGCACTTGAGGGGATTGACGAAGAGATAGGGCGGGCAGGGGCACTTCTTGAAGATGCAAGAAAGGACCTTGCCCGCTTTGAGGCACTCTACAGCGATGGCATAGCCACCGAAAAGGAGCTGGACGCCGCAAGAACGAAGACAAAAGTGCTTGAGAAGGATGTGGCAATACTCGAGAGAAGAAAGGAAAGACTCCTTTCGGAAAAGAAGGCAAAAAGAGCAGAGCTTGAAGCCCAGAGACTTCGTATAAAGTCCATGAGGGCAGGCCTAAAGGAGCTTGAGGCACAGAAAGAGCTTATTATGGCAAGGCTGAAAGAGCTTGAGGTCTTAAGCCCGATCGATGGCGTTGTGGTATACAAAGCCTTCGAGGTGGGCGAGGTGGTACAACCGGCAACCCCTGTATACACGGTGCACGATAGAAGCCACATCTGGGTAAGGGTGGACATAGAAGAAACACTAATAGGCAGGGTAAGGCTTCACACAAAGGCACGGGTAACACTGCCTGCCATGCCCGACGAACCCTTTGAGGCAGAGGTTACGGAGATAAACCCCCTTGCGGGATTTGCAACCCAGCGTGATGTCAAGCGCGGTAGACCCGACATAAAGACCTTCAGGGTAAAGCTCTCCATAAAGGATGGTAAAAAAGAGTTGCTTAAACACGGCATGACCGTAAATGTGAGGATATATTAGAAGTCCATGGGTGATGTGGCTGCCATAGAGACAGAATCCCTCGTAAAGAGATTTGGCCACATAGAGGCACTTCGGGGTGTGGACCTTCGGGTAGAACAGGGAGAGTTCTTCGGACTCCTTGGACCAAACGGGGCAGGAAAGACCACACTCATAAGGATACTGGCCACACTTTTAAGACCCACCACTGGCAAGGCACTGGTCTGTGGGCATGATGTGGTAAGAGAATGCACAGAGGTGAGACACCTCATAGGGGTTGTGCCTCAAGCGATGACCTGTGATCTGGACCTTACGGCGAGGGAAAACCTCGACATCTATGGCAGGTTCTACGGACTGCCAAAAAAGGAAAGAACAGAGCAGATAGACTATCTTCTTGGAATGATAGGGCTCGAAGAACGGGCAGAAAGCCTCGTTGCTACCTACTCGGGAGGCATGCGCCGCCGCCTCGAGGTTGCCCGTGCGCTCATACACAGGCCAGCCCTGCTGATACTCGATGAGCCCACCCTTGGGCTCGACCCACAGAGCCGTTATGTGGTGTGGAAACTGCTTGAAAAGCTCAAAGAGCGATACTCTCTTACCATACTGCTAACCACCCACTACATGGAAGAGGCAGAGGCCCTTTGCTCAAGGGTTGCCATAATAGACCATGGAAATATAATAGCCGTGGATACGGTGGAGGGGCTTAAAAAAAGCGTGCCTGAAAGAGACAGAGTGGAGCTTACGATAGATAGCCCGCCAGATGCAGACCCCGTTCAGGCGGTAAAGACACTCAAAGAGGTTAAAACCGCAGAGCTTAAAGAGGGAGTGCTTACCCTGACCGTTGAGAACAGCCAGCGTGAGCTTCCACTCATATTCGAGGCTCTCCGCAAAAAAGATGTAAAGATAAAAGAGGCAAAGAGCACACACCTGACACTGGAAGATGTGTTCATCCACTATACAGGCAGGCCCGTAAGGGATGAGGCAAGAAAGGTAAGCTTCTTTATAGGTGCAGGAGTGCCAAGAAAGTGGGGCAGGTAACCCATGCGTCGTATGTTCGCCATAATAGAAAGGGACCTTCGAAAGTTCCTGCGTAACCCCCTTGTGATGGCGGTAAGCATCGTTATGCCCATAATATACCTTCTCATACTGGGTAACTCCTTTCTCGGTGAACTCAAAAACCTTCCCATAGCAGTCATAGACCGTGACGGTGGCGTATACGCAGAAAGGGTCCTTAAAAACCTTGAGGCAATAGAACGGGGACCCTCCACCATAGCCATCTACAGGGTAAGCTCAGAGGGTGAGGCAATGAGGGGGCTTAAGGAGGGTGTCTTCAAGGCAGTGGTGATTCTTCCACAGGGATTTTCAAAACATCTCGTAAAAAGAGGAAGGACAGAGGTGGGCCTCTTTATAGACAACTCCGATGTGGTCTCTGCAAATACACTGCGCACAGCCCTTCTTTCAGCCCTTGGTTCTGTTGAAAGGGACTTTATAGCCGTAAGGGAGCGAACCCATGGGGTTAGGGTAAGAACAGTGGAGGTGCACCCCAAGATAGACTACGACCAGACCCTTATACCCGGTGTGGTCATAATGGCAATATTCCTTGGAGCCCTTACCACAGGGGTATTCAACATAGTTATGGACCGTTTTCTTGGCACCGACGAGAGTATTCTTCTAACACCCCTTACGAAGACAGACATAGTTGGCGGGCTCGTTGTGAGCGGGCTTATCATTACCACCCTTCTTGCCCTTGTGGTGCTCGGGCTAAGCTCTCTTATCTCTGGCATATACCTGTGGAAGACCCTGACACTGGGTGGTTTTATCGGCGTGGTCTTCATAGTTATGTTATCCACCCTCTCTCTGCAGGGCCTTCTTTTCATAATCCTTGGAAGGGCAGACCATCCACGGGTGGTAGGAGTGCTTGGTGGATTCCTCAATGTTATACTCTTTTTTCCAAGTGGTGCCGTCTATCCTGTGGAGAGTTTTCCCTATCTTTTAAGGCTCTTTGCATGGGTTAACCCCGAGACCTACTCGGTGCATGCCCTCAAAACGGTGCTCTTTAAAGGGGCTGGCTTGAATGCCATAAAAGGGGATATACTCTTTTTAGCGGTATTCGCTCTTGTATCCATAGCCATTGCAACCCTGACCTTCAAGAGGGAGCTGTGAAAAAGGGGATTCTTATAGGCACATCGGGCTGGGTATATGAACGCTGGCGGGGGGTGTTCTACCCAGAAG
>DRQE01000078.1 GCA_011371515.1 Deltaproteobacteria bacterium | reverse complement strand
TAAGTATGGCACCTCTGAACCCAAGTGCCATAAGCCCTGCGGTGATAAGAAACCCGATGATTGCCACAACGGTGGGTGTGGCAGAAAGATTGCCAAGCCCTATGAATGTGCCGGGCTGGGCTGTAACTATGCCAGCCCACTCAAGCCCTACAAGGGCTATAAGTAGACCTATGCCACAGGCAATCGAGTGCTTCAGAGAGGCTGGCACAATCTCTATTATCTTCTCTCTCAGTCCGATTGCAGAGAGGAGTATGAACAGAACCCCTGATATAAATACCGCCCCGAGGGCTGCCTGCCAGTGGATACCCATGGCAAGCACCACCGTGTAGGCAAAGAAGAAGTTGTGCCCCATGGCAGGTGCGAGGGCTACAGGATAGTTTGCAAGAAGTGCCATAAGAAGGGTTGCCATGGCACTTGAAAGGCAGGTGGCAACCATAACAGCACCCTGTGGCATACCTGCTGCCCCAAGCACCGCAGGCTGGACGAAGATTATGTAACTCATGGTTGCAAAGGTGGTAAGCCCTGCAACAAGCTCTCTTAGAGGGGTAGTGCCTGCCTCTTTGAGTCTGAAAAGACGCTCAAGAATCTCCATGGCAGCAATATTAACAGAGTAAATAGGAGAATTCAAATCCCGAAGGGTTGATAAAAGAAGATTACATTGCTATACTCTTTGAGCTGGACTATACAAGGCATGGAAAGGAGCAGTTCTGGTGGAATCTATAAGGTTCGACCCACTCAAGATAATAAAGCGTGCACTGAAAAATGGCGGAGACTTCTGTGACATCTACATGGAGGACACTCGAAGCACCTCTCTTTCCTGCGAGGAAGACAGAATCGAGCGTGTAAGCACAGGAAGGGATGCAGGCTGCGGCATAAGGGTTATAGCAAATCTCAGAACCTACTATGCCTATACCAACGAGCTTACAGAAGAAGCCCTGCTTGAGGTTGCAGACCTTGTGGCTTCAGCCCTCAAAGATGGTCATACAGAAGACATAGCCCTTACAAAGAGAAGCGAGTTCAGGGGATTCGACATAAGGCGAAGACCCGAAGAAGAGCCCCTTTCTGAGAAGGTAAGCCTTGTCTGGCGTGGTAACAATGCGGCAAGAAAGGTGGACAAACGGATAAGACAGGTCAAGGTAAGCTACAGGGATGCTGAAAAGAGAAGCCTTATTGTAAACTCCCTTGGTGAATGGGTGGAGCACAGAAACACCTATCTGGTATATGCGGTGCATGTGGTTGCTGAAGAGGGTGGAGTACTCCAGACAGGCTACGAGCCTGTGGGTGGCTGCATAGGGCTTGAGCTTTTCGAAGAGAGCCCACCAGAGGTGGTGGCAGAAGAAGCGGCAAAGAGGGCTGTTATGATGCTATCTGCACGGCCTGCCCCCGGAGGCAGGATGATGGTGGTGCTCTCGAGCGAGGCAGGGGGCACCATGATACACGAGGCAGTGGGACACGGGCTTGAGGCAGACCTTGCTCAGGAGAGCCTCTCTGTATACACTGGAAAGCTCGGCAGAGAGGTTGCTTCCCCCCTTGTAACGGTAATAGACGATGGCACCATACCCTACAAACGGGGCTCTGCCATGTTCGATGATGAGGGGACTCCTACACAGAAAACGGTACTCATAGAAAAAGGGGTGCTAAAAAGCTACATGTATGACAGGCTCTCTGCAATGAAGGACGGCAAAAGCTCAACAGGCAACGGCAGAAGAGAAAGCTACAGACACAGACCCATCCCACGGATGACAAACACCATGATAGCACCGGGAGAGTCAGACCCTGAAGATGTTGTAAGGTCTGTGGAGCGGGGACTTTTCGTAAAGAAGATGGGCGGCGGACAGGTAAACACAGTCAACGGAGACTTCGTTTTCGAAGTCTCCGAGGGCTATCTTATAGAGAAGGGTAAGATAGGCGAGCCCGTAAGGGGGGCAACCCTTACAGGCTCGGGTCCAAAGGTTATAAGGATAATAGACATGGTAGCCTCTGACCTTGGCTTCGGTATAGGCACCTGCGGAAAGGATGGCCAAGGTGTGCCTGTCTCAGATGCACAACCCACTCTCAGAATCCCTGAGATAGTTGTGGGTGGTGCGGTCAAATAGGGTGTTCTATCCATATTACAGGATTTGAATATTCCCTCCTTTTTGATGTAAAATAACAGAAATAAGAACCCCATGGAGTGGCACGGCAGATGAACTCTGTACTTATAGCCATACTGGTCTTTATCGCTTACATACTGGCTTACAGGTTCTACTGTGGGTTTCTCTCAAAGAGGATATTCGGCATAGATCCCCAGCGGGTAACCCCTGCCCACCGTTACAGAGACGGTATAGACTTCGTTCCAACCAAACGCTCCATACTCTTTGGTCACCACTTCACCTCCATTGCAGGGGCAGGTCCCATAGTGGGCCCTGCTATAGCGGTCATATGGGGATGGCTTCCTGCCCTTGTGTGGGTTGTGTTTGGTTCCATATTCATGGGGGCGGTGCACGACTTCGGTGCCCTCGTGGTATCGGCAAGGCATAAGGGTAAGTCCATAGGGGAGATTACAAAAGAGCTTATAGGGCCAAGGGCGAGAACGCTCTTTCTTCTGTTTATATTCTTTGCCCTCCTTATAGTGCTTGCAGTATTTGCCCTTGTTATAGGTATACTCTTTATGATGTATCCAGAGACGGTGCTACCCGTGTGGCTACAGATACCTGTGGCAATAGCACTGGGTATCTACATATACAGGTTTAGAGGTAACCCCCTTATTCCAAGCCTTTTTGCGCTGGCGCTTCTCTATGGGTTCATGTATCTCGGGATATTATATCCGGTGAAGCTTCCGCCCTTTATAATGGGCAACGAGATACTCACATGGGTGGTGGTATTGCTAATTTATGCATATATAGCCTCAATACTTCCCGTGTGGGTATTGCTTCAGCCAAGGGATTACATAAACTCCCATCAGCTGTTTGTGGGCTTGGGGCTACTGTATCTGGGGCTGTTCATAGGGATGCCACAGATTGTGGCACCTGCCGTAAACCCTGCCCCTGCAGGGGCTCCATCGATGCTGCCATTTCTCTTTATAACCGTTGCCTGTGGTGCCATCTCTGGTTTCCACTCGCTGGTCTCCTCTGGTACAACGGTAAAGCAGCTCGACAATGAAAGAGACATGCCCTTTATAGGCTATGGTTCCATGCTCATAGAGGGTGTGCTTGCGGTTCTCGTCATACTGGTATGTACCGCTGGCTTTCCGAGCCTTGCCGCATGGACACACCACTATGCGGACTGGAGCAGTGCACAGGGGCTTGGGGCAAAGGTTGGTGCCTTCGTTGAGGGTGGAGCAGTCTTTCTATCCTATGTGGGAATCCCTGTGGAGTTTGGCAGGTCCATAGTGGCAGTCTTCGTTATAAGTTTTGCTGCAACCACACTGGATACGGCAACCAGAATCCAGCGCTATGTGATAGCCGAGCTTGCAGAGGACATGAAGCTGAAACCCCTTACAGGTAGACACCCTGCAACGATGGTTGCAGTTCTCAGTGCCTTCTTTTTGAGTATGCTAAAGTGGGGTAAGGGTGGGCTCATTCTGTGGCCCCTTTTTGGCACGGTGAACCAGCTTATGGGAGGACTTGCCCTCCTTACGGTTACCATGTATCTTGTAAGGCTTCGCAAGCCTGCCTACTATACATTACTGCCCATGGTCTTTATGCTCCTAATAAGTGCTCTTGCAATGACAACGAATCTTGTAAAGTTTTTCGAGCAGGGCAACTATCTGCTTCTTGGCGTGGGTGCTGCCATACTTATGCTCGAGGCGTGGCTCGTGGTGGAGGCTATCGGGGTGTTCAGAACATTGAGGGAGAAAACCCCAGAGGGTTTTCCTGCCTACATGGTGGAAGAAGAAGAGTAAAAAAGAGAGGGCAAAAGACAGGGGTGCCTTCTGCCCTCTCTTTCTGTGTCATGATACATCTATCTTTATCTTCTTTGGCTTTACCTCTTCTGCCTTGGGCAGATGTATGTAAAGTATTCCGTTCTTGAGTACTGCCTTTATTTTTTCAGGATTTACCTTTACAGGCAGCCTCAGAGCCCTTTCAAAGGAGCTGTAGGTTCTCTCCCTTTTTATGTAGTTCTCCTCTTTCTCCTCTGTCTCTTTCTTTATCGTACCCTTTACGGTAAGTGTATCCTCTTGGATGGAGACATCTATGTTGTCTTTCTCCACACCGGGCATCTCCATGGAGACCAGTATTTCATCGCCCCTGTCCACCATATCGACAGATGGCACTGCTACTTCTTCTGTGCTCCTTCTCCATACTGGGCTTATATATGAGCCCTTTGTGGGAAAGAACTCGTCTATAAGCCGTTCCATCTCCTTACGAAGACTTTCCAGCTCTGAAAAGGGTTGCCACTTCTGGATTGACATAGCCCATACACCTCCTTTTTAAAGTAATGTCTTTCACTTAGAATATAGGTATCGGTTGAGCTTTTGTCAAGCAAGGGTGGACAATATTTGTGCGGTTATCAGCAGTATTCCTGTGAGCAGGTGTACCGATATGGTTGACTTTATGAAAGGCAGAAGCCCTCTGGGTTTGTTGTAGTTCATGAGAAGCCCGAAGGCTGCCTTCATGGAAAGGGGCACCGTAAGGAGAGCAACGAGGGATAGAGGAGGGAGAAAGCCCACTATTACAGAGACTGCAAGGCTTACATAGGCAAGGGTGAGTATTACGAAGAGCCCCCACCTTCCAGCCAGAGGACCCATTCTTACAACAAGGTTTCTCTTCCCAGTTCGGCTGTCTGCAACATAGTCTGGAAACTCGTTTATGTACAGTATGGCAACAACCATGAAGGCTATGGGAAGAGATACCATCAGGGCATCCACGGGTAGATGCCCTGTCTGAACGAGATAGGAGCCTCCCACCGTCAGAACCCCGAAGTTAAGCCCAACCACCACCTCGCCAAGCCCCCTTGAGGCAAGTTTGAGTGGTGGGGCAGAGTAGAATACACCGAGTAGAAGGCCCACAAGCCCTATTACAAAAAGCTCCACACCACGAATGTATGCAAGATATAGCCCAACCAGAGAGCCAGTTGCAAGAAGCACTACGGAAAAGAGGAGTAACCTTCGTGGAGATATTGTCCCATTCTGTATTACCCTGCTTCCACCGGCATAGGGGGTGAGCGGGGTGGGGTTTATGTCGTCTGTGCCACCTATGTGGTCGAAATAATCGTTCAGGAGATTCAGCCCGCCATGATAAAGGACGCCTGCAATAAGGGACAGGATGAAAAGCTCCGTGTGGAATATGCCCTCTCTGTACCACGCGTAGGATGTGCCGAACATTATGGGAACAACCACTGCAGGAAAGAACTGCGGGCGCATGGCAAGAAAATAGGTTAGAAGAGGACTCATATAACCTTTATATATTTCTGGAAGCAGGTGTGTCAAGTGCTGAAGTGTTCCGAAGGAGGTGGGGTGAGGAGTTTAAGGGTCTCAAGGAATCTTTCAGCCCCCCTGCCTTTGTTCACCATGTCTGCGAGCTCTTTTATTATTGTCTTCATTGCTTCGAGTCTTTCCAGCTCTTTGTAAGCGTATCTTATGGAAAGCCTTACGGAAAGGCTGTGGATATGCCGTAGTTCTTTTTCTATAGTTTTTAGAGAGGTCTTTATGGTATTTATAACCTCTTTCAGCTCACTGAAAAGATAGTTGTCCTTTTCTGTGGCTCTTATGGCAAGGCTTTCAAGAGACTTAAGTCTCTTCGAAAACACGGTGTTGTTTTCGTCTGCTACAGATTCGAGGTCTGTCAAGATGATGTCGAATATTCTGGCAGGCTGTTCTGTGGAGGTTCTTTCGTCTTCGAGTGTCATAAAGTAGAGAAGCTGGCAGTACATGGTATTGTCGAGATACCACAGGGCTTCCCTGCCGTCCAGAAGCGCAAGGTAGACCATGGTCTTTTCCGTGTCAGTGAGTTTTCGGTTAAGAAGTTTCTGCCATCGCCGTGTTATAGTGTCTGCATGGAGCTGGACTGTCTCTGTTGAGGCATGATACCTTACAGCAAGAAGCCTCATAAGCCTTTGAATCAATCCATCGGTTCTTTCCATAGCCTCCTGTATCTGCGTAAGGCTCTCTTCTCTTGCAAGAAGTCTCTCCTCTACGGTGGTAGAAAGTGTTCTTGCCTCCACAAGGCTTGCCCTGTAGAGAGAGGCAAGGCGCTCAAGTGTGGTATGGAGTCTTTCAAGCTCCACAACTTCTTTTCTCTGGGGGAGTATCTTCCACGCAGGGATTTTGACACCTCCTGATAGTATCTCCCTGTAAGTATCTATCAGGGAGTCTGCAAGCTCTTCTGTGTGCTCAAGGCTCTCGAGTGCCTCTCTTTTTCTCTGTAGTTTGACGAGTGTATATGCCCTGATAAGCCCTGCCCTTACGAGCCCAAGGCGGGAAAGAAAGGGTCTTCCTGCGTCAATAAAGGTAAGGGCTCTGTGGTATTCTCCTTTCTCTGCGTGCCAGAGAGCCATCTTCAAGAGAGTATCCTCGAAGTCGGGATAGGCTCTTCTGATAAGCCCTACCAGTTCTCTACCGTAAGAGTTTGTGGTGGACTTAAATAGTGCCTCCATGAAAGCCCCTGCGGAAGCCATATCACCACGGGCTATGGCAATATCAGTAAGATAGGGTAGCACAAAGACTTCCCGTGTAGTATTACCGAGGGCTGTAGCCATATGGTCTACCTTCGATACGGTAGTGGGTGCACCCTGCTTGGGCTCTGTAGCCTTGAGAGCTTCGATGCTTAGAAGCCTTAAAAGGGAGAACCTTCTATCGTTTTTCAAACCTTCGT
>DRQE01000077.1 GCA_011371515.1 Deltaproteobacteria bacterium | reverse complement strand
AGAACTTGAATATGAGCACCTCGAAGATGAAGACAAATATAAGCCCTATTGCCTGAATTCTCATCACATCGAGTACGAGTGTTCTTGCCGAGTCCACGACCTCGTCACCGAGGTCATAGAGTTTGTCCAGAGTGGCTCCCTCTCTAACTGCCTTGTAGTATCTGTCGTATATCTCTGCAAACTCCCCTTCGAGCTTTAGAAAAAGCGATGCCATTCCCGGTGCTATCGTTAGATAAGCAAGAAACACCGGTATGTCGTAAAGAGCAGAAGCCCTCAGTGGGCCCACCACACTCTGGCTGGTGGACTCATTGAGCCAGAATACAAACTTATCTGCCCATACACCCATGTTGTAGAAAAATCCTGTGAGCACAAGTGAAGGATATATCTTCTTCAGATTAGTGAAGTCAAACTCAAGGAGAGCTTCTGACCTGTAAGAATACACTATGTAACCAGCGAGAAGTGCAAACAGAACGGCCTGACCTGCCAGAAAGGAGAACATAAGCCCGTTCAGTCCATACTTTACAAGAAGATAGGAAAGGAGAATAAATACTCCATAGCCTGTTGCAAATGAGTAGAGAATGTACTTGTAGCTCTTAAGGCTCGTAAGCAATATGTTGGTCATCCACACACCACATAGTGTGGTAAAGCTAAAGAGAAACAGTACGGCGTAGATGAAACCAACATCTCTGAATGCGTATATTACAAAACCAAGACAGACGGCAAAACCGGTGAGCATATTAAGCACCACCACGCCCATGAAATTTGGCAGTATCCTGTGGAACTCCTTTACAAATACCACATCAGAGATGTATCTGGTGAACACAAGCTGTGATGTTCCCGTGAAGATGAGGCTGAAGGCTATAAGGTAGGTTACACTTACCTGAAATTGTCTTACAAGGAGCTTGTCTTCTACAAATGTGTAGGCGAGCCATCCTGCAAATATGATGCTCAGGATCGAGACAAAATAGGGTCCCGAGCTCAACATTGCAGAATAACCGAAAGCCCTGAGTATGGATGTGAGCTTCCTATCCTTCAGTATAGACCTGAGTTCAAACCCTATGCCTGCCATTCATGCGCTCCCTGTAGATTTCCCTGTATGCCTCTATCATTGTATCGAGCCTGTAGTATGTCTCCACCCTCTTTATGGCAGCCTTCTGGCAGTTGCTCCAGTACTCTCTGTCGGTAAGCAATCTTCTATACGCACTGGCAAGCTCATGGGGATTTGCTATCGGTGTGAGCTCGCCTGCCCTGCCTATCTTCAAGTCTTCCTCATCGAGCCCACCGTATATAAGCTGCCTGCATGAGCCCACATCGGTGGCAACCACCGGCACACCGGCACCAAAGGCTTCAAGCACAACCAGTGGCATACCCTCACTTATAGATGTAATGGTAACGAGTCCAACCATGGGAAGTATATCCTCTATATTTCGAAGTCCCAAGAATAGGACCTTTTTATCAAGGTTGAGTGTGTCCACCAGTTTTGTGCACTCCTCGTAGTAATCGGGGTCCTCCTCGGTTGGTCCCACTATCCAGCCCTGTACATCGGGAAGCTCGTCGGCAAGAATCTTTATGGCGTTTATGAATGTCTTTATGTCCTTTATGGGAACCACCCTTCCTATAAGGGCTACAACCTTTGGCAGCTCACTGTTACGGGCTCTTCTCAACCTTGAAAATCTTTCAAGCTCTATGCCGTTTGGGATTATGCGGGTTTTTTCGGGGCTGGCACCATACTTTATCTGAACCTCTCTTGCCCCATCGAAGAGTGATATTATGGGCTCGGCACTACTGTAGATGAACCTGCCGATACTCTCAAAAAAGCCTATCCACACCTGTCTTAAGTGCTCCACATCTCCGTGTTCTCTCTGAAAGAACAGCCTTCTGTCCACAAGCCAGTCGGCATTCATTATGTCTATCTTTCTCTCTCTTGTATATATGCCGTGCTCTGTGAGTACAAAGGGCACATCTCTATCGTATCTTACAAGAGAGGCAAGAAACCCTGCGTATCCAGTCGACGGGCTGTGAATCAATCTGAAAGGTGGCAGATTTTCAGCTATATCTACAAGCCTCCATATGGGCAGATGCATGTTTCTTATTGTCCAGAAGTAGTCAACAAAGGGAGACTCCATGTCGTAGTTTATGTATTGCTCTTTTATGAACCTCCATACATCCTTACTGTAGAGAAAGTCTTCCTCTTTAACCTCATCTGTGTAGAACTTAAGTGTTTTGAGTTTGTCTGGCACACCTTCTACCTGTCTTTTCTTGAACCACAAGTGTAGCTGTCTTACATACTCCAGATTTTTCTCGTCAATACGGTGTGCTTCTGGAACAAGCCCTGTTACGGGGTCGAACATGTAGTGCTCTTCCAGATGCACGAGGTTTTCTGGGAGCACATATTTCTTCTCACCATAATCTCTTTTTCTTCCTCCTATGAAGACCACACCGAAGGTGAATTCCTTCATGCTTGTTATCAGACGATGTATCCATGTGGACACACCTCCGCTAACATACGGATAGGTTCCCTCTGCCACTATCATTATGTCTATTTCCGTCTTCATGTACCTTTCCAGAACACCACTATGCTACGCAGGTGGTTGTTGAGCACCGTTTCCACATCCATCTGTGAAAGCAATTCTCTTGTTTTCTGGAAGTCTCCACGGTTGAAGTATATCTCTGCAAGGTAAGGTATGGTTTTACTCTCCTCCATGTTGAACCTGCGAGCCATCTCGAACCAGCGGGAGGCAGCATCGTAGTCTCCCTTCTTAAGACACGCCTTGCCAAGCACCACATACGCTGAAGGGTCTTCGGGATTTTCTCTTATGGATTGCTCTGCGTACATTATTGCCTCGTTAAGCACAGAGGGTTTTATGGAATCATCAACTATATTGAAGTAGAAGAGGTCGTAATAGGTCTGAGCCAGCTCTTTGAGCATCTCTGCTCTTTTTGTTCTGTTTGTCTCCTCTGGCAGTGCCTTCTTTATACTGTGTATTCTTTCGACAAACTCCTTCTCCGCATTGTTCAGTATGCCGAACACATAGAGCCTGATTTCGTCCACCGGACTCGAGAGGTTCTGCTTTATAATCTCGAAAGCCGTCGGGGTTCTGAAGTCGGCAAATCCAAGGAAGACTTTCTGCTTTGCCTCAATATTTGCCTTATCTGGTTGCAGGAGTTCTGCAAATGCACCTTCACCGAACTTTCTTCCTTCGAAGAAAAAGTCCTCTTCCATGATGTCGTCTGCGGCTATCGTCTCATAGGGTATAACAGGCCGCTGCCTGCGGCTTTTAAGAAGCAGATACAGGGCGATAAGTATAATGTATCCTACCACAAATGTGGTAAAGCCAACGATGAAGAATACCAGAAAGCCTGCCACTCTGTACTTTCTGTATTTTTCAGGTAGAAGTGGCTGCACCATAGCCGAAAGCAGTGCAACGGCTACAGCGTGCACAGAGAGGACTACGAGTATGGCAAGTTCATAATTGTCTGTTACGAGCGTTATCATGATGGCTCACAGCCTGTAATCATACATCGAGTGATAGCATGTCTTTCAACAACTCATAGGGTTCTTCCGTCAGGTGGAAGAACCTGTGGTTGACATTATTCGTGAAAGTTTCAAGGCCCATGTAGTTGATGAGTGTTCTTCTCAACCGTTTGTAGAAGCCCTTTGCATCCTCCATGCCTGCAAAAGGAAGCAGTATGAGGAATATCTCCTTATCGTCCCTATCCACCTTACAGATTACATCGAGGGTTCTGAGGTTGTCCCTTATAATCTCTTCCACATCGAGGGAGCTCTTCCTTACATAAAATGCCACGAGTGTGCTTTCCACATCGAGGGTGCACTTAAGGTCATAATGTGTTTTGAGCTCTTTCAGGAAGTCTACGGATACATCACCGAATCTCTCTGCCAGAGGCGCTATCTCTTCAAGAACCTTCTCCTCCTTATAGAGGTAATGAAGCAACACATAGAAGAGGAAGAGATTGTCCTTGTTGAGTGATACGAAGGGCATCTCCTTTATGAGCATAAGTAGTTTTGGCTCCCCTTCTATAAGAGGAACCACTGCAAGGTACTTAGAGGCCTCTCGCTCAAGGTCGAGCATCGATATGTAACACACCCTTTCCTCCTCTATAGCCCTTCTTACAAGAGGGTCTTTCGTATCAAGCGGAACAGCCTCTCCAGCAGATGCTGCAAGTCTGAAGGCTCCGTCATCTTTTCTGTAGATGGCTCCTTTCGAGAGTTTGAAGTTTGTAGAAAGAAGGTTCATCAGTATACGGTATGCCTCTTCTCTTTCTGACCTTGCAATAGCCTCTCTTACATCGTAAAGGATACTCCTTATACTCACAGGCTTTACGAGATAGGCTCTTTCAAGCTGGTTGTGGGATTCTTTAAGAAGTATAAAGTTTCTCGCCATATCGTCGAGTTTGTCCTCTAAATAACTGCTCTTAAGTGTTGCTCGTTCCATGTGTCTTCGCCAGTAGAAGTTGAACTCCCCCATTATGAGTGTTAGAAGTGCGTGCCACAGGAAATAGTCCGTGGGAAAGGTCTCATAGAAGTAGAGTATCAAAATGGTTGAGATGAACAGTGCTATGAGCCCTGCTCCCAGCCCGTAGTAAAGGGTTAACACCGTTAAAAGAACCATAAGGTAGGTTATCCTTTCGTTGACAAGGAAGGGGTCTTCGGGATTGAGCAGGTAGCCGGCAAAAGCAAGTCCTGCAGTAAGAACCAGTATCTCACCCAGCAGAACCTTTATGCTGACTTCCTGAAAGATAGAACTGGATGGTTTCAACTTTATCAATCTGGTTACCTCTCCGCTATAAAAGTAGATAGCACAACCTGTCCTCTAACCTGATACCGAGCACCTTGCTCTTTGCAGGCTATTGTTCTACCTCTACCCTAATATCAGATGGTTATCAGGCTCAGGATGCCCTTTAGAAAGGAATTGCAGAGTTACCACGAAGAAATAGAATTAGCCAGACTCGATTAAGAACAGTTTCATAAGCTGGTGCGCATCCTGTTAGTTTTCGGCGTTACTTACGGACAAGTTTATTGAGAAGCTTTTGCGTAACCGTCCCTGTTGACTCATGAGACCAGCCTGTTGCAGAGCCTGCAGAACTCCATATCACTTTACCATCAGCGGTGTTATAGAGGTCTACAGTGATACTCACTGCAGGCTCACCGTCTATTCCGGTCTTATACCTGAACTCGTTCACACTACCTGTGAAGACATAGTCCACCCCTTTCTGGCGCGCCTCCTTGAGAAGCCCCTTTATCTCCTCGGGTGTGTAATCCACATCTTTCAGCTTCCAGAACCTCTCCTCAATAACGTATCCCTTTGTTCTCAAAATACTTTCCAGCAATGAGGCAACCCTTAAGCCAGCCATCGGGGTTTCGGTATGGTTCTCAAATGGTAGCACCACAACGGTGGTTGTGTCAGGCAGGTCCGTGAGTTTGCCTGTATTTACAATACTTGTGCATGATATGAGCATAAAGCCTATAAAACCAATTATTAAACCTCTCAGCATAGACTCAACTCCCTACTTTATTAAACTTCTCAATACATCTTGAAAGAAAAAGTCATTATATTTTAGTCACCTTTCAACATTGTTGTCAATCCATTTCTATTGTCGCACCATTCTATACTACCCTAAAGTATAGTGTTTCTACACATTGCACCGCTATCCCCGTCTCTCGACACATCTTAACATAAAGTATAGAAGGCAGGGGCTGATGTAAAGAGTTGTTTATGGAAGGTTGTTCTTTTCGGCAGAACTAATCTTTTTCGTGAAAGTATTTGACACTTACCTTTTCACCGTCAGTCCATATGGTGATGTTGTAGTGTCTATCGGTGCGATAGTATTCTCTCTGTCTTGAGTCCAGAAGAGTTACGACCTTTCTTGAAGGATGGTTAAATGGCCTTACATGGCTGCTTATTGCCAGCACGGCATTCTGTGGGCATCTGTCAAGCCATGGTGTATGGTTGCCGTCGAATGTGCCGTTTATGGAGCCATGGTGTGGGACCTTGAAAAATCTGGTATCAGCAGGTATGTACTCTGCAATCCTCTGCCACACCTCTTTTTCTGCATCACCTGTAAGTAGAAAGGACACATCGTTTAACTTTAACACCAGCACTATGGAGTTGTTGTTCTCGTTGTCTGTATCGATTTCGTCATCAGGTGGCCAGAGTATGTCCATCTTTACATCTCCGAAGTCGGGTAGAAGCCTCGTATTGTCAACAGCCTGATGATGCAGCACCCTGTCGTAACGATTGCTGTATCGTAAGAGGTCTGCAAGGGAACTCCAGTTAAGGGATTTTGGATACCAGAAGTTCTTTGTGCCGAATGCCCTGAAGATGGCTTTCAGCCCCTGCCCATGGTCTGCATGTGCATGGGTCAGTATTACGAACTCAAAGATATGCTTCTTCTCAGAGGGCTCAAGCCCCTTCTTTTCAAAGTAGCGCTTCAGGAATATGTAGGATGACTTAAGATAGGTGGTATCATTCGAATCCACGAGGGCATAGAAGGTATTGCCCTCTTTGTCTCTGGACTCAAGGAATATGGAGTCTCCCCAGCCCACATCTATAAGTGTTACGCTAAGTT
>DRQE01000076.1 GCA_011371515.1 Deltaproteobacteria bacterium | reverse complement strand
GGCTATGAGTTTTACCACTTCTTCTTTCTCTCTATCTCGCTCGACCTTGCCTGTAATAACAAGGGGTGTATCCTCGCCTATTGTATCAATAATCTTAGAGTATAGTTCACTGAAGACTATCACCTCAAGGCTACCCTTCAGGTCTTCCACGGTGAGGAAGGCCATCTTCGAGCCCTTTCGTGTGGTAACCTCTCTTCTGGCGGTGATTATACAGAGTATGGAGACCTCTTCCCCTTCACCGATGGTTCTTTCCTTCAGTGTCTCTGTGGTATCCGTTGAGTAGAGAGCCATCTCCTCTGTAAGGTCTTCCAGTGGATGGTGGGTTATGTAAAAGCCCAGTGCTTCCTTTTCGTTGGCAAGGATGGTGTGTCTGTCCCAGCTGCATTCAGCCTCGTCTACCACCACCCGTCTTGCCACGGGCTGTGTCATGCCGTCAAAGAGGGAGTTCTGAAGAAGCTCTGCCTCCTGTCTTCTTGAAAGCGTTTCCGAAAGAAGCACAAGCTCTGCCATAAGCACCCCGCGGTTCTTGCCAGTAAAGTCGAAGGCACCGCACTTTATAAGGCTCTCTGTAACCTTGCGATTGACCCTGCGGCTGTCCACCCTTTCAAGGAAGTCCTCGAGGGAGGTGAAATGCCCACCCTCCCCTCTTGCCCGCAGTATCTCCTCTATGGCGCTTGCACCAACATTCTTTACCGCCTGAAGGCCAAACCTTATGGTGTCCCCGCTTACTGTAAAGTCCATGGAGCTGTGGTTTATGTCAGGGGGAAGCACCTGTATGCCCATCTCACGGCAGTCGGCGATGTACTTTACTATCTTGTCTGTATCTCCCATGTTTGCAGAAAGCAACGCACTCATGAACTCTGCCGGATAGTGCGCCTTGAGATAGGCTGTCTGGTAGGCTATCAGTGCGTAGGCAGCGCTGTGGCTTTTGTTGAACCCGTAGCCTGCAAACTTTGCCATAAGGTCGAATATCTTCTCTGCCTTGTCCATGGGTATGCCCTTCTCTTTGCAGCCCTTAAGAAACCTTTCACGCTGCTCGAGCATCACCTCTGGCACCTTCTTACCCATTGCCTTTCTCAACACATCTGCCTCTCCGGGGGTAAACCCCGCAAGGACCTTGGCAATCTCCATTACCTGTTCCTGATAGACCATAACACCGTAGGTGGTCTTAAGTATGTCTTCAAGCTGTGGAAGCTCATAGCGGACAGGCTCTTTGCCGTGTTTGCGTTTTATGAACTCGTCCACCATACCGCTCTGAAGAGGTCCCGGCCTGTAAAGGGCAACCGTTGCTATAAGGTCTTCGAACTTCTCTGGCTTGAGCTTTTTGAGAAGCTCCTTTATGCCAGAGCTTTCGAGCTGGAATATACCGTTTGTGTTGGCTGCCGAAAGGAGCCTGTAGGTCTTTTCGTCGTCAAGGGGGATGTTGTCTATGTCGAGCTTCTTCCCTTTGTTTCTTTCAACCTCTTTTACAGCCCTGTCTATAACGGTAAGGGTCTTGACCCCAAGAAAGTCGAACTTCACAAGGCCTATCTTCTCTATGTCCTTCATCTGGAACTGGGTGGTAACTATGTTCTCTTTCTGCCCCTTGTAAAGTGGCAGATACTCAACCAGTGGCTTCTGTGATATGACCACCCCTGCCGCGTGTGTGGAGGCATGGCGTGGCAGCCCCTCAAGGGCCATTGCTATGTTTATGAGCTCCGCCACGCGCTGGTCTTTTTCTGAAAGCTCCTTAAGGCGTGGCTCTTCCTTGAGGGCTTCCTTTATGGTTATGTTGAGCCTTGGTGGTATCAGTTTTGCAATTTTGTCCACCTCCTGATAGCTCATGTCCAGAGCCCTGCCCACATCCCTTATGACCGCCCGTGCCTTCATCTGCCCAAAGGTTATAATCTGGGTTACATTGTCCTTGCCGTACTTTTCTGTAACATAGCGTATTATGTCGTCTCTGCCCTCGAAGCAGAAGTCTATGTCTATATCGGGAAGGCTTATTCTTTCTGGGTTGAGGAACCTCTCGAAAAGCAGGTTGTACCTTATAGGGTCAAGATTCGTTATACCCAGCGCATAGGCAACGAGGCTTCCTGCGGCAGACCCTCTGCCGGGCCCCACCGGTATGCCCTGCCTTTTTGCCTCTTCTATGAAGTCACTCACTATGAGGAAGTAGCCTGAAAAGCCCGTCTTCTTTATAACATCGAGCTCTTTCTTAAGCCTCTCGTAGTAGACCCACTTCTTCTCCTCCCCCTCTTTGCCCATCCTCTTAAGCCTCTTTTCAAGCCCCTCGGCTGCCTTTCTTTCAAGAAGCGTTTCCACAGTCTCGCCTTCTGGAAGCGGGAAGTCGGGCAGGTGGGTTCTGTTGAGCTCAAGCTCGAGGTTACACCTTTCGGCTATCTCCACTGTGTTCTCTATGGCTTCTGGCACATCACGGAAAAGCTCTATCATCTCCTCGGGGGATTTAAGGTAGAACTGGTCTGTCTCGAAGCGCATCCTCTGGGGGCTGTTTATGGTCTTTCCTGTCTGTATGCAGAGAAGGATGTCGTGCACCCGTGAGTCCTCGCGTGTAAGGTAGTGGCAGTCGTTCGTTGCCACAAGGGGTATGCCGGTTGCCCTTGCTATCTCTACGAGTGCTTGGTTGACCTTCTTCTGTTCGGCTATGCCGTTGTCCTGTAGCTCAAGAAAGAAGCGCCTGTCAGGGAAGATCTCGCGGTACTCTTCAGCCACCCTGAGGGCATCGTTGAATCTGCCACTTAGCACAAGCCTTGGTATCTCGCCTTGAAGGCAGGCTGAAAGGGCTATGAGCCCTTCGCTGTGTGCCCTGAGAAGCTCTTTGTCTACCCTTGGTTTGTAGTAAAAGCCCTCAAGATATGCCTTCGTAAGCAGCTTACAGAGGTTTCTGTAGCCCTGTATGTTCTTTGCAAGAAGTATCAGGTGGTAGGCTATGTCCTCACCGGGTGAGTGGGTCTTGTCCCTTCTGTCGCGTGGTGCCACATACATCTCGCAGCCTATGATGGGTTTGACCCCTCCTGCGGATGCCTTCTCGTAGAACTCTATGGCTCCGAAGATGTTGCCGTGGTCTGTTACTGCCACAGCGGGCATGCGGAATGCTGCTGCCTGCTCTACAAGGCTCTGTAGCCTTATTGCCCCGTCAAGAAGGCTGTACTGGGTGTGCACATGGAGATGTACAAACCTTGCATGTTTCATAATAAAGGAAGATTACCACATTTTGCTCTTTTTTGGTAGCACATTGCTGTTTTTTTTAGCTTTCCTCCCGCACATATATCTCGTCTGCCACAGAGCCATCGAGTGCTATCGTGGTCTCCTGTGTCTCTATGACGAAGGCAGGGCTTTTCTGCACGAGCTTGAGCACGCTACCGGGCACAAGCCCCATGGAGCCAAGTTTTTCAAACCTTGCAAAACTGCCTGATGCTATAAAGACTATCCTTGCCCTCTTGCCTGCCTCGAGCTGGGAGAGTTTTTTGACCAGAGGCTTTACCGTGCTCAGGGGTTTTCGGCAGCATTCCCCCCGTGGTATGGGTAGCCCGTGGGGACACGCAGGCGGGTGGCCAAGAAGGGTGCATATGCTGTCTGTTACGGCATCAGAAAGAGAGTGTTCGAAGTCGCAGGCGTGTTCCTCTATCTCATCCTTTCCTATGTCCAGTATGTCGTGGAGAAGCCTTTCGGCAAGCCTGTGGCGCCTTATGACCTGCTCTGCCACCTTCTCACCACGCTCGGTAAGGTGTATGGTATCGCCCTCTATGGTCACAAGCCCTATCTTCTCAAGCTCCTTGAGGGCTTTCATCCCACCGCCCTCTTTTTTGACCTCCTCTATCTCAAGGAGCTTTTCAACAGAGTGCACCCCACACTCCCGCTGAGACCATATAAACTCAAGAAGCTCTTCAAATACCTTGTCCATAACTAACACCCCTTCGTCAGAATTGAACCCCCAAAGCCCTCAATACCATATTTGTAACACCACCCACCAGTATTGCAAAGGGAAATATGAAAAGAGCCATGTAGATGGCAATCTTGAGCCCCCTCTCCTTTATAATCATAAAGAAGTTTGCTATACAGGGCACAAAGAGTGTAAGGGTTACGAGGCTTACGACCACCTGAACAGGCTCCAGAACCCCCTCTTTCTGCAGGGCGTAAAGGCCTGCTGCACCGTAATCTCTCCTTAAAAAGCCCACTATAAAGGCTGCCGTTGTTTCGGCAGGAAGGTTCAAGAACCCCGTTATAACGGGCTCTGCGTAGAATTCCAGAAGAGTGAGAAGCCCTGTTCTATCCATAAAGAATAGCACCATCGTGCCGAGTATGAAAAGTGGCACCGCCTCTTTGAGATACCACTCTACCCTTACGAGTGTCTTGAGGGCTATGTTAGACAGCTGTGGCACCCGTATGGGTGGAATCTCGAGGATAAAGTCCGATGTGTCGCCGGGCACCACTTTTGAAGATAGAAATGCCACCAGAAAGAGCACCGCCACCACCACACCTGCCCACACAACCGTTGCCTTGAGCGAGAGGGCACCCAGCATACCCAGTATAACCCCCAGCTGGGCAGAACAGGGCACCCCGAGGGCAAGAAGAAGGGTAACTATGATGCGCTCCTTACGGGTGGAAAGTATACGGGTTGTCATGGTTGCCATGGTATCACATCCAAGCCCGAGCACCATGGGCAGTACTGCCTTACCATTTAGCCCTATGAGTTTGAAGACCCTGTCCACCATTATGGCAAGCCTTGGCAGATAGCCAGAGTCCTCGAGCACACCGAAGAATATGAAGAAAAACCCCACTATGGGAAGCACTATGGCTATAGCATAGGTGAGCGCCATGGTTATAATGCCGTAGTCGCCCACGAGGAATGCCTGAAGTGGCTCGTAGGGAATAAGGGCTTCCACAACCCTCGTTGCCCATGGGTTGAGGTACGAGCCAAAGATCGTCTCCTCTATGAAGTCTGCCACCATGCCTGCCCCAACCACACCCACGAACTCGTACATGGCAAATAATACCCCTGCAAGTATGAAGAGCCCCCAGAAGGGATGTATGGAATACCTTCCAAGAACCTCTCCTGCAAGCCCACCTACCCTTCTTTCTTTTATGTGTACACACTCTCTTATTATGCGCTCTACCGTTTTGAGCCTTTCACGGTTTATGATGTAGCCAAGGGGCTCGGAATACCTTGCCTCAAGCCCCGTTGCAATGGCTTTTATCCTGTCGAGTTCCTTGTCTGGAAGGATCTTTTTTATGAAGCCCTCGATCGTCTCATCGCCTGAAAGAAGCATCAGTGCCACAGCCCTCTTTGCCTTCATCTCCTCGGGGAGTATCTTCTCTATCGTCCTTACTGCACGCTCTATCTCTGGCGGGTATATTACAGCTATGGAAGGCATGCGTGCCTGTAAGAGAAGCTCTTTGAGTTTATCCACCCCCCACTTCTGGGTGGCTATCGTGGGCTGCACATGGGTTTGTATCAGTTCGGAAAGTCTTTTTAGGTCTATCTCTATACCCCTCTCGCCTGCCTCATCGTACATATTGAGCGCCACCACGACAGGCAGTCCCATTTCTGCAAGCTGGAGGGTTACAAAAAGCCCTCTTTTGAGATTCTTCGCATCTATCACATTCAGTATGGCATCTGCCTTTGTGGAAAGAAGTATGTCACGGGTGACCCGCTCGTCCTCTGATGTGGGAATCAGGGTGTTAACCCCCGGGCTGTCTATAAGCTCTGCCTCACCTCCATCAGGCAGACCCATGAGCCCGCGGGATACCTCCACCGTGGTTCCCGGATAGTTCGATACCGTGGCATACCTTCCTGTGAACAGCCCAAATATCACGCTCTTTCCCACATTGGGGTTTCCCACGAGTATGAAGCGCCTTTTTCCCTGTTGTGAAGGTTTGCCTGAAGTCATAGTTTAATGATAACCACTTTCATTTTCATTGACAAGAATAAAAGCTGAAGACTCTTTAAGAAAGAGTCCACCTGAGTTTGGAGTATCTCTATTGTTACGGGTTTTGGTTACGGGTCTGGCTGGCGTAGTTATGCACAGTTACGGCAGTAGCCGTAGAGTTCAAGTTTGTGGCGTATGACCTTGAAGCCAAGTTTTCTTGCTGTCTCTTCCTGTAGTTCTTCTATCTTCTGGTTGTGGAACTCCTCTATTCTTGAGCATTTTATACATATTATGTGGTCGTGGTGGCCATCTTCTGGCACATTTTCGTAACGGGTCTGTCCGTCGCCGAACTGTCGCTCTATGGCAAGTCCGCACTCTGTAAGAAGGCGCATCGTGCGGTAGACCGTGGCAAACCCTATTTTGGGGAACTTTCTTCTTACCTTTCTGAAGAGCTCGTCAAGGCTTATATGTGTGTTCGTTCGAAAGAATGTGTCTGCTATGTAGTAGCGTTGTTTTGTGGATTTAAGCCCTTTCTCCTCAAGGTAGGCATTAAAAAGGTCCATTCTTTCCTGTCTTTTTATCAT
>DRQE01000075.1 GCA_011371515.1 Deltaproteobacteria bacterium | reverse complement strand
GTATGGTGCTATAATAAGAGCACTGTTCGGTGAGCTTGAAAGAGACTGGAAAGAAGTGGTTGGAGAGGAAAAGCCTCTCGTTTATGTGGCACCAGAAGATGCAAGGTTTCTTGAAGGTGTGGCATACGAGGTTATTCCTGCCGACGATGTGGAAGCAGGTGTGGTATTTGAATCAAAAGACAGAAAATACAGGGCAGAGAATACCCTTGAAGCAAGGCTCGAAAGACTCAAGCCAGAGCTACTTGTGGCACTTAAGAGAATTCTTTTTGAAGAGTCCCTGCAATAAGTACGGTAGCCTTCCATGGATATAGCCTACACAAACGCAAGAATAAGGGGTTTCAGGGCGAGGCTTCTCGATAGAGAAGATTATCGCTCTCTTATGGAAGCCAGAAGCATCGAAGAATGTCTTGAACTTTTGAGGGCTGGATACTACGGTGTGGATCTGGACAGGGCATCGGTGCGGTTCAAGGATGCCTATCAGATAATAGACCACGCACTTACAGAAAATACAAACACCCAGATAGCTTCCCTGTGGAAGATGATACCCGAAAGGTTGCATCCACACTTGAGGGCATTCCTGTACCCTTGGGACGGCTACAACATAAAGGCAATAATAAGGGCTATAGTTAAGGGTGCAGACAGAGATAGACTTCTGGACAGTCTTCTACCTACTGGAAGACTTTCACAGGTAGTTCTTCGTGAGCTTGTTACCTCCCACAACCTTGATGAGCTGGCAATCCGTCTTGCTATGTTGCGCGAGCCCCTTGCAAGGGTGCTCAAAAGGGCACTCAAGACATACAGGGCACACAAGAGCCTTTTTACAGTAGAGTTCTCAATTGATAAATATGTGCTTACAGAGCCGCTAAAGATGCTGAAAGGAGGCGATATAGACACACTTATAACGAGAAGGGTGCTTGCTGAAAGGATAGACGCATTCAATATACTAACCCTTTTTAAGATACACAGGGAAGACTATCGGGAAGAAGAGATAGAGCCTTTCTTCATAGAAGGCGGAAGGAATATGGGAAAGGAACTATTTAAAAGACTGGCAACCATAAAAGAGCGCGAAGAGCTCTTTAAAGAGCTCGTAGAGGGCATAAAGGGTAGAACCCTCAAGGAGCTCTTCAGCCCCCTTTATGCAGACCAGCCATGGATACTCGAAGAAAAGCTCGAAGAGTTGCGGATGCGAAGGCTTCTCAGAGAGGCTGTGAAAGAACCTCTTAGCATAGCCCTGTTACTTGAATATGTCTACAGGAAGTTGAGGGAGGTAAAGAACATAAGGCTTATATTAAGGGGTAAAATGAGTGGTATGCCAGAGAGTAAGATAAGAGAGGCGTTCATAGAACCATGGCAGGCTTGATTGTAATAGGCTCAGAGGGTATGATAAAGGGATTCAGACTTGCAGGATTCGAGGTTATGGAGGCTCCCCCTCCGAAGACAGATGCCACAGCCCTTGTGGAAAGGCTCGAAGAGGAGGGAAGATACGCCATCATATTTATGGAGGATGGGCTCTTTAACTCCATCTCAGAAGAGACCATGCGCAGGATAAGAAAGAAGGGGCTTCCTGTCATCGTGCCATTGAGTGTGTCTGCTGGATGGAAGGAGAAGGTGAGGGAAGAAAGCCCTGTGGCAAGGCTTATAAGAAGGGCAATAGGATACCATATAAAGATAAAGAAGTAGAGGTCCATGGCAGAGACTGTTGAAACGAGAGGAAGGATATACGGTGTGTCAGGCCCTGCGGTGGTTGTAAAGGGGCTTAAGGGTGCAAGGATGCATACCATATGTTATGTTGGCAGCAGTGGACTCCTCGGTGAGATTATACGCATAGAGGACGAGTTTGCCACCGTACAGGTATACGAGGACACCACAGGGCTTACACTCGGTGAAGAGGTGGTCTCCTATTCAGAGCCTCTTATGGTAACCCTTGGACCGGGGCTTCTATCG
The DNA here is from genome assembly GCA_011371515.1 of Deltaproteobacteria bacterium. Taxonomy (GTDB): domain Bacteria; phylum Desulfobacterota; class GWC2-55-46; order GWC2-55-46; family DRQE01; genus DRQE01. Next base: position 9,089 of record DRQE01000075.1, on the reverse strand, counting down.
GGTGTGTTCGACGGCATACAGCGCCCGCTCAAGCGGGTAAGAGAAATATCGGGCACTTTTATAACAAAGGGTCTTAAGCTCGATGCCCTCGATAAAGAAAGGGTCTGGGAGTTTACACCACTTAAAAAGAAGGGGGCTGCCGTAAGGGCAGGAGATGTGCTCGGCACAGTACAGGAGGGACACATAACACACAGGATAATGGTGCCGCCATACATAGAAGGCGGGGTTATAAAAGAGATAGTCAGCGGTGAGGTAAGTGCAGAAAGCCCTGTCTGTATCCTTGAGGATGGTAGAACCATAGGGCTTTATCAGCGCTGGCCTGCAAGAAAGAGAAGGCCCTTTGGTGAGGCACTTCCGCCTTCAGAGCCCTTCATAACGGGACAGCGTATATTCGACACACTATTTCCTGTGGCAGAAGGGGGTGTGGCAATACTTCCGGGTGGGTTCGGCACTGGAAAGACCATAACCGAGCATACCATTGCAAGGTTTTCTGTGTCCGACATAGTTATTTACATAGGCTGCGGTGAGAGGGGTAACGAGATTACCGAGGTCTTAAGGGACTTCCCCCAGCTTAAAGACCCCGTAACAGGCTATCCCCTGAGTGAAAGAACGGTTATAGTTGTCAACACATCCAACATGCCTGTGGCGGCAAGGGAGGCTTCTGTCTTTACGGGGGTTACCATTGCAGAGTACTTCAGGGATATGGGCTACAGGGTATCCCTCATGGCAGACTCGATATCACGCTGGGCAGAGGCGTTAAGAGAGATTTCCTCAAGACTCGAGGAGATGCCGGGTGAGGAGGGCTATCCACCATATCTTGCAACAAGGCTTGGTACATTCTTCGAAAGAGCAGGTAAGGTTCGCTGTCTTGGTGATGGAGATAGACAGGGCTCTGTAACCATAATAGGTGCGGTGAGCCCACCGGGTGGAGACTTCTCAGAGCCTGTAACACAGGCTGCCATGAGGTTTACAGGTGCTCTCTGGGCACTCGATACGGAGCTTGCCTACAAAAGGCACTTTCCTGCAGTAAACTGGCACAAAAGCTACAGCCTGTATTACTATCAGCTCAGAAAGTGGCTTGAAGAGAATGTGGCTCCCGATATGCCGGACCTGAGAGAGGAGCTTATGGCTGTGCTGCAGAAAGAGGCGGAACTTGCAGAGGTGGTTCAAATTGTGGGCACCGAGGGGCTTCACGATGAAGACCGCCTTACCCTTGAGATTGCAGACATAATAAAGGAAGCCTTCTTAAGACAGAATGTATTCAACCCAAAAGATGCCTTTGCAACCTATACAAAACAGTACTGGATGCTCAGGGCAATATTTGCCTACAAAAATACAGCCACAGAGGCACTTAAAAGGGGTGTCTACCTTGAAAAGATTCTGAGCCATCCTGTGCGCACAAGTATAATGGATGTAAGAAATGCAGACAACCAGCAGATAGAGAAAGAGGCACGCAAACTTATAGAAGAGATAGAAGGAGCCTTTACAGAATGATTGACCCGATTACAAGATATTATCGCACGGTCAAGGATGTTACAGGGCCCCTTATATATGTAACGGGCATAAAAAAAGCAAGTTTCGGGGAGATGTGCGCCATAAGGCTTACGGAAGGAGAGGAGCGTCTTGGGCAGATATTGAAACTCGAGGGGGAACTTGCAGTAATAGAGGTGCTGGAGGGAACGAGTGGCATAGACTCTGAGACCACGACGGTGATACCCACGGGAGATATTGCAAAGATAGGGGTATCACTTGAGATGCTCGGTAGAGTCTTCGATGGTGTTGGTAAACCAAGGGATGGGCTGCCACCTGTGATACCCGACAAGTACATAGACATAAACGGGCTTCCCATGAATCCAGCATCAAGGGAGAAGCCAGACTACTTCATACAGACAGGCATATCTGCCATAGATGGGCTCAACACCCTTGTTAGGGGACAGAAGCTGCCCATATTCTCCTGTGCAGGGCTTCCGGCAAATGAGCTGGCTTTGCAGATAGTAAGACAGGCAAAGATTTCCGAGGAAGAGGAGCGTTTCTGCGTTATACTTGGAGCCATGGGCATAACCTCGAGGGAGGCTTTCTTCTTCATGGAAAGCCTTGCAGAAAGCGTGGCACAGGAACGCACGATAGCATTCATAAATCTTGCAGGCGAGCCCACGACAGAAAGGCTGTTTACCCCACGGATAGCACTTACGGTTGCAGAATACCTTGCCTTTGAGCATGACTATCAGGTTATGGTAATCCTTACAGACATGACTGCCTACTGCGAGGCACTGAGAGAGATAGCAGGGGCAAGAGACGAAATACCCGGAAGAAGGAGTTACCCCGGCTACATGTATACAGACCTTGCCACACTCTATGAGCGGGCAGGCAGAATCCGCGACAGACGAGGCTCTGTAACCATAATGCCCATACTCACGATGCCAGAGGACGACATAACACACCCTGTGCCAGACCTTACAGGTTACATAACAGAGGGGCAGATTGTGCTATCGAGAACGCTCCACAATAAGGGTATATACCCACCTATAGATGTGTTACCCTCTCTTTCAAGGCTTATGAACCTTGGTATAGGCAGGGGCAAGACCCGTGAGGACCACCGTAAGATTGCAGACCAGCTTTATGCCTCCTATGCAAGGGGCTGTGAGATAAGGCGTATCGTATCGATAGTGGGTATGGAGGGACTCACCGAGCTCGACAGAAAGTATCTCTTCTTTGCCGACGAGTTCGAGCGAAGATTCATAGGACAGGGTGAGAAAGAGAGAACCATAGCGGAGACCCTCGAGCTGGGCCTAACGCTGCTAAAAATACTGCCAGAGACAGAGCTTGTGAGGTTAAGATAATATGTATTTCACCCCCACAAGATACACCCTTTTAAGAATAAAAAGACGCCGTGAGGTGCTGAGCCGCGGTATGGAGCTTATAAGAAGAAGGCGCGAGGCACTTACAAAGGAGTTCATGAGCCTTGTGGAAGAGTGCCTTAAAAGAAGGGATGAACTTACAGAGCACATACAGAGGGCACAGCGTAAACTCGAGTTTGCAACGGTCATGAATCCTGCAAGCGTTGAGTCCTTAAGCAGTGCCGCAAAGAGGGATATAACGGTGGAGGTGAAGGTAAAGAACATATGGGGAGTCAATGTGCCAGAGGTAGAAGATATACCGCTTTCAAGGGGACTCAGGGCGATGGGGGTCTCTGCCCTTGTAGAGAGTGCACAGACTATAGACGCAGCCCTTGAGTTCGAAAGTATAATGGCAGAGCTCGTAAGGATAGCCTCGAGAGAGACGAGACTCGTAAGAATAGGCGAGATGATAAGAAAGGATACCAGAAGAATAAATGCCCTCGAAGAGCTTGTTCTACCACAGCTCGAAAAGAACATAAAGACCATAGAGCGCGTGCTGGAAGAAAGGGAAAGAGAAGAGGTCTTCAGGCTCAAGCGCTACAAGTCGAGAAAGAGGAGATACTGAATATCATGGACCCACAGCTTGCAAGCACTCTACTTTACAGCGCCATTGCAGGGGTTGCAACCCTTGGAGGGGTATACCTTATATTCCTTAACGAAGAGTGGACACGAAAGAACTCCATATTCTTCCTGAGTTTTTCAGGTGGGGTTGTGCTTACGGTGGCATTCACACACCTTTTGCCAGAGGCATTCTCCATGAACTCACACTCCTTTGGGGTGGTTCTTGCCACCATAATAGCCTACTACATAGTGGAGCACACAATAGCCATACACACCTGTCAGGAGGACGAATGCGAGGTCCATCCAATGGGTGTGCCCGTGGTCATAGGTATTACAGCCCATTCCCTCATAGATGGGCTCGTAATAGGGGTGAGCTTCGAGGCAGACTTCACCATGGGCTTTATCACTGCCATAGCGGTTATACTACACAAGTTTCCAGTTGGTATCACCATAACATCCATTCTGGTACACTCTGGTTTCAGAAGGAACAGGATTATAGCGCTTGGATGGATGGTTGCACTTGCAACCGTACTTGGTGCTGTTGGAGCATATGTCTTTGTTAAGAGTGTGGAGCAGGACATACTGGGGCTTCTTCTGGCGTTTTCTGCCGGTTCCTTCATATACATAGGGGCATCAGACCTTCTGCCAGAAACCCACAAGAACATAAGCAAGGCTAACATAATGCTTGTATTGACAGGGGTGGTTCTGGTATATTTAATTGCTCATCTTACAGGAGGTCACTGAAAGGATGATACCACGCTACACACGAGAAGAGATGGCCCGTATATGGAGCGATGAGAACAAATTTGCCACATGGCTCAAGGTGGAGCTTCTTGTTTGTGAGGCTCTGGCAAAAAGGGGCAAGATTCCGGAGGCAGCACTCAAGAGGATAAAAAAAAGGGCAAAGTTTGACCTTAAGCGCATAGAGGAGATAGAAAAGGAGGTCAAACACGACGTTATAGCCTTTCTTACATCTGTGGCAGAGAATGTGGGCCCAGATTCACGCTACATACACATGGGGCTTACCTCATCGGATGTGATAGATACGGCATTTGCCGTGCTTCTTAAAGATGCGGCAGAGCTTATTATAAAGGACCTGAAAGAGCTTCTGAGGGTGCTCAAAAAGAGAGCCCTCGAACACAAAGACACCGTCATGATAGGCCGCTCCCACGGAGTGCATGCAGAGCCAACAACTATGGGGCTTAAGTTTGCTGTCTACTACGAGGAGATGCGTAGAAACCTTGAGCGTATGGAAAGGGCGAAAGAGGTGGTCTCCTGTGGTAAACTCTCAGGTGCGGTTGGAACATTCTCCAACATAGAGCCATGGGTTGAACGGTATGTGATGCGTAAGCTGGGTCTCAAGCCAGAGCCTGCTGCCACACAGGTGGTCCAGCGCGACAGACACGCGGAGTTCTTCCTTACCCTTTCGATAATAGCCTCCTCTGTGGAGAAGATAGCCGTTGAGATAAGGCATCTGCAGAGAACGGAGGTGCTTGAGGCAGAAGAGCCCTTTACCACGGGGCAGAAGGGCTCATCCGCAATGCCTCATAAGAGAAACCCCATACTTACGGAAAACCTTACAGGCCTTTCACGCCTTGTAAGGGGTTATGCCGTAAGCTCTCTTGAGAACATAGCCCTCTGGCACGAAAGGGACATAAGCCATTCCTCTGTGGAAAGGGTTATAGCACCAGATGCAACCATAGTGGTGGATTTTATGTTGAAAAGACTCACAGGGGTGTTGAAGGGGCTTGTGGTCTATCCCGAGAGGATGAAGCGGAATCTGGGGCTTCTTAAGGGGCTTATATTCTCACAGAAGGTGCTCCTTAAACTTGTGGAAAAGGGCATAACGAGGGAGGAGGCATATAGACTTGTGCAGCGCTGCGCCATGAAGGTGTGGAAAGAAGAGGTGGAGTTTAAGGATGTTCTCAAGAAGGATAAAGAGGTAACGGAGCTACTCAGCCCGCAGGAGATAGACTCCTGTTTCAGCCTCAAACCATACCTTAAACATGTGAACTATATATTCAAACGGGTATTTGGATAAACCAGAGGGAGGAAATCGCCATGGTTACAAAGGGCAATAAACTCTACGAGGGAAAAGCCAAGATAATCTACGAGACCGACAACCCCGACCTTCTTATACAGTACTTCAAGGACGAAGCCACCGCCTTTAATGCACAGAAGAAAGGGGTTATAAAAGAAAAGGGCGTTATGAACAACGCCATATCTACGAGGCTCTTCAAACTCCTTGAGGACGAAGGTATAAAGACACACTTTGTTGAGAAACTGAGCGAGCGGGAGATGCTCGTTAAAAGGCTTGAGATAATACCCGTTGAGGTCGTCGTAAGGAACATCGTTGCTGGAAGCCTTGCAAAGAGAATGGGGCTTGAAGAGGGCACCCCCCTTAAAGAGGCTGTGGTTGAGTTCTATTACAAGAGCGATGAGCTCGGAGACCCAATGATAAACAACTACCACATCCGTGCCTTTGGTCTTGCAAAAGACGAAGAGCTTGAGGCAATGGTAGAGAGCGCCCTTAAGGTTAACGACATTCTGAAGAAGTTCTTCGACGAAAGGGGCATACTGCTTGTTGACTTTAAACTTGAGTACGGCAGACACCACGGTGAGATACTCCTTGGTGACGAGATAACCCCTGATGGATGCAGGCTCTGGGATAAACAGACACTGGAAAAACTCGACAAAGACAGATTCAGAAGAGACCTTGGAAAGATAGAAGAGGCATACGAAGAGGTGCTGAGGAAGGTCTTAAGCTAAGGACAACAGCGATGTTTGCAGAAGAGAAGACAGGTAGCCCAGCAGGGCTTGAGAGGATGGGCGTGCTAAAGCTCTTCTTTCTGGTGTTTATAACAGGTGGGATATACACGGGTGTGTGGTTTCTGAAAAGGCTGGAGGCATTTAATGCACTCAACTCGGAAGTGAAACTCAAGCAAGCTCCTTTCACCTTCATAATAGCAGGCTGTGTGGTGAACATAGGGATTACTTTCTTCCTTATGTTTGCAGGCAAAGAGCTCGATAAAGGGCTCATCAACAGCCTTCTCATGACAGGCGATATACTCAACATAGTGGTTGCCGTGGTACTTCTTGTGCAGGCTTTTAAATTGAGAAGGATACTTATGGAACACTTCAATACCACCGTCTCATGGCTTGGCACATTTTTCTTTACCGTGTTTTACCTGCAGTACAGGATAAACAGACTCACAGAAGAGGTGGAAGATGAGGTTTAATGTGTATGTAACCCTTAAAAGGGGTGTACTTGACCCGCAGGGCAGAGCAGTAATGGAAGCCCTCCATTCGTTGCACTTCAGTGAGGTCAGGGATGTGAGGGTTGGAAAGTTCATAGAGCTCGACTTAAATGGCATGCCAGAAGAAGAGGCAAAAGCAAGGGTTGAGAAGATGTGTCAGGAGCTTCTGGCAAACCCTGTAATAGAGGAATTCCGTATAGAAGAGGTGACAGAGTAGATGAAGTTTGGAGTGGTGGTATTCCCCGGTTCCAACTGCGACCACGATTGCTACCATGTGCTCAAGAATGTGCTCTCAAAGGATGTTACCTACATATGGCACAAAGAGACATCCATAGATGACCATATTGATTGTATTGTCCTGCCCGGTGGCTTCTCATACGGTGATTATCTCAGGACAGGGGCTATTGCAAGGTTCTCTCCTGTCATGGCAGAGATTGAGAGACTCGCAAAGAAGGGGAAGTATGTGATAGGCATATGCAACGGTTTTCAGATACTCTGTGAGGCAGGGCTTCTGCCGGGGGTCTTGATGATGAACGCCTCACTTAAGTTTATATGCAGGAATGTACACATAAGGGTTGAAAACACCGCTACACCCTTTACTAAAAGATGCACAGAAGGTGAGGTGCTAAAGATACCCATTGCACACAAGGATGGAAACTACTTCGTAGACGGGGCTACTCTCAAGAGGATTGAAGATAGAGGGCAGATACTCTTCCGTTACAGCACCCCCGATGGCACCGTATCGGGTGAGGCAAACCCCAATGGTTCGGTGGCAAACATTGCAGGGGTTATGAACGAAGGTGGCAATGTTATGGGCATGATGCCACATCCAGAAAGGGTGTGTGAGCCCATCCTTGGGGGTACCGACGGGTTGAAGATATTTACATCCGTCATAGAATCTTTAAGCTAAAAGGATTTTTCCATATATGGCACAGACCAGACTCAAAGAGGCTCTCGATAGGGGCGATTTCGTAATAACCGCAGAGATATGCCCACCGAGAGGCACAGATACCACACAGTTTATAGAGAAAGCCCGCCTTCTGAAAGAGCGTATCGTTGCTGCCAATGTTACTGACAATCAGAGGGCAGTTATGAGGCTATCAAGCCTTGCCTCTTCTGTGCTGCTCCTTAAAGAAGGGGTGGAGCCTGTCTTCCAGATGACCTGTAGAGACAGGAACAGGCTTGCCATACAGTCTGATGTGATGGGCGCATGGGTGCTGGGCATAAAGAACATACTGCTTCTTACAGGAGACCATGTCTCCTTCGGAGACCACAGGGACGCAAAGGCTGTCTATGATCTGGACTCTGTCCAGCTCGTACAGACCGTGGAAGGACTCAACAGGGGGGTCAACCTTAAGGGTAGAGAGTTGAGGGGTGGCACGGACTTCTACATAGGTGCTGTTGTATCTCCAGAGGCAGAGCCCTTTGAACCGGAGTGGATAAAGTTTGAAAAGAAGGTAGATGCAGGGGCAAGGTTCTTTCAGACACAGGCGATTTTTGACATGGAACGGTTCAAGAGGTTCTTTGACGATGCCCTGAAGCTCGGTGTAAAGGTGCTTGCGGGCATACTGCTTCTTAAGTCAGCAAAGATGGCTCACTATCTGAATGCAAATGTTCCGGGCATAAAGGTGCCCCAGTCCATTATAGAAGAGCTCGAGGCATCTGGAGACGAACTTCAAAAGGGTATAGAGATTGCCGCAAGGCAGATAAGAGAGCTTCGGCGTTTCTGCCATGGTGCACACATAATGGCAATAGGTAAAGAAGAGAAGGTAGTGGACATTATAGAGCTTTCCTGAACGAAGGAGCCATGTAAGGCCATGTCAGGGGCTACGACTTTAAAGTGGCTCTCCTTTGTAGTTTTTCTTTTTATATTGGCTCCACAGTATTCTGCGGCTCAGGGGCCACTGTATTTCACCATGGGCTTCGAAAGCCGCTATCTTTCAGGTTCCACCACATACCACATAAGTTTCGACGATAGCTGGGACAGAGGTGGGCACGGCGAAAGCGAGCTTGAGTTTTCTGTGGGTAACTACTTTGCAGGATTCAACATGTCTGTCTACACTACACTGGAAGGCTCGCCACTTCGGACCGATACGAAATTCGAGGCATACTACCTTGCAGCCATAAGTGGCTATGCAGGGGTTATGAAGGACTCTGACTGGATTGAAAACGACCTTGCCCTCTGTGGCTCGAAGTGTACGGAGAACACTTCTGGCAGAGACCTCTATACAGAGTCAGAAGATACTCTTACATCTGGAAGGCTTCTTGATGTGAAAGTGCTCAAGAACTTCTGGCTCAACGACTCTTTCGCCCTTGGCATGCTTATGGGCTATAGATATTACGAGGTGAACCACGATGTCAAAGGGTGCAAGGG
>DRQE01000074.1 GCA_011371515.1 Deltaproteobacteria bacterium | reverse complement strand
TCTTATGTCCACACCCCACTGTATACCAAGGTCTCTTGCAAAGCTCGATTCTGCCTCAACTATTCTCGTCTCTATAAGGACCTGTGGTATTGGAATATCCACCTTCTTAACATAGTCTTTCACCTCTTTTATGATGGACTTTATGTCCCTCACTATAAGCGTGTTCGTCGTCTCGTGCACGGTTACACTTCCCCTGTCTGAAAGCAGGTTCTGCACCTGCGGGGCTATGTTGGATGCATTATCGTAGTTTACCCTTATGAACTCTGTCGTGAGCTCTTCAAGTTTCTTCTGGGCTACTTTTGTTCGAAGTTCCTCTTCCTTCTCTTGGCGTATCTTCTCACGCGGGGCAACCCTTATGATGTTGCCCTCTTTTATGCTGTCGAGCCCCTTGGTTCTTAACACAAGATCAAATGCCTGTTGCCATGGCACATTCTTAAGCTTAAGCGTTATGGTGCCCTTCACATCCTCCGAGACCACTATATTGAGGTCACTTATCTCTGCAAGAAGCCTCAACACATCCACAACCTGTGCATCCACCATGTTTATGTTTACCCTTCTGGTCTTATAGGACTCATCTGCCTTCTTAAAAGGCTTTCTTGCGGCGGCAACCTTCTTTGCAGGCTTCTTTATAGCCGCAGGCTTCTTCTCTGCAAGGAGCACCGGAAAGTCTATGTATATGAAGCTATCTCCCTCACCAACCTTGTATGGGGTTCTACCCGTAAGCTTTATGAATATCCTTCCAATCTCTGGCTTCGTAGATGCCTGATAAGAGCTTATGCTTATGACAGGGGTGTTGAGCTCTGTTGCATCGAATGTTACCCTGAGATTCTCTGGTATGTATGTTGAGGGAAGGTCTATGATAAGATTCTTACCAAGCCTTGCCTCTCTTATACGGAACTTTGGCTTGCCCGTTCCCTCTATTATGAGTCTTGCCCTGCCCGGAAGTTTCTTAAGCCTTATGTCCTTAAGCTCGATAGCCTTCGCCACAGGCTCTTTGGATGCTGCAGCAGATGGCTTTGCCACAGGCTTTGTATCCGTCTTTTCTGCAACCTGTGCACCTGCAGGCTCTGCCTTCTTGAACCTTACAACAAGGGTGGCATCTTCTTTGTCCACCGAATATGCGGGCACAACAGGCTGTGGCGAGTCGAAGACAATTCTTACCCTGTCTGGATGCACCCCAACCCTCATCTGCTCAACCACATCGGAGCCAACGGGTATCTCCCTCTCTTCAAATGTTGCACCAACTCCCCATATGTCGAGCACCACCCTCGTGGGCTCGTCAAGCCCGAAGGCGTTGAAGTTTCCAAACTCTCCATCGCCCCTGAGGGTTACGATTACCTCGCCGTCCTTTCTGTCTACTTTAACATCGGTAAGGTTTTTTGCCTCTTTCCTTGTCGTCTCTTCTTTGCCTGCAACGACCTTTGTCTCAACCGTTACATCTTCTCTTGCCTTCTCTATTATGGCATTTACCTCATCGGCTGTCTGTGGAGCCTCTTCTTCAGGGGTGGTAGCCTGCTTATCGCCTGCCACAGCAGACACATATGTGTCTCTTTTGAGGTTCACAAGTATGCTGTTCTCACCCGACTTTACCTTGTGTGTTATTCCCCCTTTCAGCCCTATTTCTATTCTGCCTATCTTTTTGTCCTCGTCACCATAGGTGGAGGTTCTTATCTCTGTTATGTAGTTGTTGTTAACATCTATGGGGCTTTTCACAGAGCTTACATCCACCCCCGGCATATCTATTATAAGCCTCGGTGGGTCTGTAAGTTTGAAGGCGGTGTACTTTACAGGTCCGTTGGTCTCAACCAGTACTGCATCGCCCTCACCAACCACGCTTATAAGCTCCACCTTTGTTGCCTCTTCCGTGGCAACCGGTTCAGGCTCTTTTATCTCCGTTGTCTGTCTTTTCGGTGTACATCCCCCTATAGAAATGGCAATAATCACGAGTATTCCGACAAGACCATTTACAAAAAGCCTCTTATTCATAGGAACCTCCCCCTGTTCTTATGGATAAATAAACAAGTTCATTTTTTCTCAGGCAGTGTTAGTCTTACCGTTTCGGTGGCTATAACATTGCCCTCTGCATCTCTTATCTTCTCTTTTATTATTACGCTGTCCATCGTTATTGCCACCACTCTACCCTCTTTTATGCCAATCCTGTCTCCCTTTCTTATTATGTATCGCTTTCCATCAGGCGCCTGCACAACTGCCCGTGGCTTTTTAATACCCGTTACCACGGCAACAAGCCGAAACACGCCAACCTCACAGCACTCAAGGGGTGTCTTTATGCGTTTTTCTGTAGAGACCTTAACCTTTGCAAGATAGCTCAAAAAGGGATTCCTCTTAAGTTTCGTTATGTCTATCTTTTCTTCTTCAAAAGGCTCTTCCTCTTGTGCGGGCTGAACCTTCTTTACCGCAGGCTTTTTAAATGCCCTCTTGACCGTCACCTTTTCAGTGGACGGCTCTTCTCCGCCACAACCTGCAAGGGCAAACATTACAAGCACCAGCAGTGCCACATATCTTTTAATCATACCATACATGGTCATCTTTTCTTTTTCTTATTAGCCTTGGGGCTCTTCTTTTCCGGCATAAACCTGAATGTGGTAACCACAAACTTTGCTCTCAGCATGGGAGCAAGAGGAGTGCCACCTTTCGTAAGCCCCACATTTACTCCCGTTATGTTCACTATTCTTGACAGTTTGCTTATTCTGTAGCAGAAATCGAAAAGACTCTCGAAAGTGCCCTCTACCTCCATACTGACAGGCACTTCTGCATAGAATCCTTTGGGCTTTTCGGGTAGAGGTTTGAACAAAAGTATCTTAAGGCCTGCCTTCTTGCCAGACTCACTTATGCTTTCTATGAGTCCCGGTATCTCCTTTTTGTCAGGGAGGCGCTGAAGAGCCTCTTTGAGTCTTTTCTCAAGCTCCTGCTTCTCTTTTCTGTACTTCGGTATATCCTGAGCTATACGCTTTGCCTCTTTGAGTTTTATCTCAAGCTGGTCCATCCTGTCCTTGAGTTCCTCTATTTTGTACAGCTGTGGCGATATGAAGAACTGATAACTGACCAGCCCTATAACAAGGTTCACCCCTATGAGTATAAGCAGCTTGTGCAGCCGCGGCAGTTTAAGT
>DRQE01000073.1 GCA_011371515.1 Deltaproteobacteria bacterium | reverse complement strand
GGTGTTTGTGTACTACTATGTATTGCTGATTCTTGAACACGAAGGCTCCCCCAGAGGTATTGAGCTCTGCCCTGCGGAGGTCGTCGTACTCAAGCCTTATCGAAAGCCTCTCTCTTATTACATCCTCTATGAGTTTTAGAAGTTCGCGCTCTTTCACGATAATAATATTGTCGGAAAAACCCGACAGATTGTCAAGCCCAAACCACGGTTTGACAGCCACCCAATATGTGTTAGATTCTTTTAAAGGAAGGAGGATTGAAGAAATGAAACTACCACCACCTGTAACGATGGTAATATTTGGTGCCACAGGAGACCTCTCGAGAAGGAAACTCCTGCCAGCACTCTACAGGCTTAAGACATTGGGAATACTGCCCGAGTGTTTCAACATAGTGGGCGTGTCTGCCCGAGACTTCGACGACGATGCCTTCCGTGAGTTCGTCAAGGTATCCATAGAGGAGCAGACGAAGGATGTGGACCTTCGAAGCCTGCTTGAATTCGTTGCCTCGGCAAGTTTTATACCCATGGATTTTAACGACAAAGATGCCTACCACAGGTTGAGCCACAAGCTCGACTTCATAGACAAGCTCTGCAACTATCCCACAAAGGTATACTACCTTGCGACCCCACCGGATTACTTCTCGAAGATAGTGCGCCACCTTCACGCTGCAGGCCTTACCCACAGGGGAGACCCCACAAGACGCATAATAGTGGAAAAACCCTTTGGTAAGGACCTCATTTCGGCAAGAAAGCTCAACCGCCTGATACTTCGCTACTTCAGAGAAGATGAACTCTACCGTATAGACCACTACCTTGGCAAGGAGACGGTGCAGAACATCCTCTTCTTCCGCTTTGCCAACGGCATATACGAGCCCCTGTGGAACGAAAAATACATAGACCATGTGCAGATAACCGTTGCCGAAAGAGATGGCATAGGTGAGCGGGGCAAATACTTCGAGGGTGCTGGCATCGTTAGAGACATGATACAGAACCATGTAATCCAGCTTCTTACCCTCATAGCCATGGAACCACCTGTTAACCTCGATCCCTCTACCATAAGGGCAAAGAAGATAGAGCTGCTCGAGGCAATAAGACCCATCAGGGAAGAAGAGGTTGAAAAGTTCTGCGTGCGGGGGCAGTATGGCTCTGCCACCGTGGATGGCGAGTATATACCTGCCTATAGAGAAGAGAAGGATGTAAAACCAAAGTCCACAACAGAGACGTTTGCAGCCCTTAAACTGTTTATAGACAACTGGCGGTGGGCAGGGGTGCCCTTCTATCTCAGGACAGGCAAGAGGCTCAAAAAGAGGGTTACCGAGCTATCCATATTCTATAAGGAGGTGCCTCACTGTCTCTTCCGTGAAATCGGCGAGTGCCCCCAGCCGAATGTCCTTGTATTGAGGATACAGCCCGATGAGGGTATATCCTTCTCTTTCAACATAAAGGAGCCCGCAACCCCTCATAAGATAGACATGGTACGGATGGACTTCTACTACAAGAACTCCTACAATGTGGAGCTACCCCTTCCCTACGAACGACTTCTCTACGATGTTATGGTAGGAGACCAGACCCTCTTTCCCCACTCAGAGGAGATAGAAAAGAGCTGGGCTCTCTTTGACCCTGTGCTGAAAGGCTGGCAGGAGGCCCCAACTCCCGAGTTTCCTAACTATGAACCCTTCAGCTGGGGCCCCAGGGAGGCGGACGAATTTATAAGAAGAGACGGCAGGATGTGGAGAAACCCCTGACACCTGTCAGTTTGCCTCCACCCCTACCTGTACGGGCCATGGATAGACCCCCGGTTCTACACTTTCAGCAAGGTAGAACCTGTAGCTTATAGTCTTTGTGGATGGATGCACGGACCCCGGATAGGGTTCATACACCATCCCCTGAGAGGTGACAATACTTGTGGTTGCGGTTCCTGTGTCCACTTCGATCTCTTCAAAGAGCCTGTCATCTGCAACACGCTCAAAGTAGATGACATAGGCACTGTTTGTCTTAACCGTGAGCACCGTTGCTGCAGGAACCTCGACATATCCCTTCTCAATATCACTGGGGGTAATGTTTAAAACACTCGGCTGGTTGACAACCTGCACCGATACCATAGGCATAACTCTGGCATATACCTCAACCTTTGCCCCACTTCCTGCAAAGGCAGGACTTACTCCAACCATCGATACCATCGCCACCGTAATCAGTATATTTTTAATCAGCCTCTTCATCTTTACCTTCCTTTCTCCTGCCTATATACATATGAAAGATCCGTGCCAAACCCGTAAGTAGTTGAAATATAAGGACAATCTCTGAACACCCGATAGGCTTCCTTTCCTCTTGTGTGCGAAAACGCACACCAGAAATGAGGAGAAAGGTAAAAACACTTTATTTATCGGCGAGTTTCCTAATTTCTATCGCCCTCTATCTTGTAGAACTGAACTGTGCTCTTTCGACCAAGTGTGCGGTTATGACACAGTTGGGTCTGGGTGTGGAGGCGTTGAAGAGGATATTTTTCTCAGTCGATGGAATATTTCTGAAGTTTTCTTATAAGTGCCCTTCTACTTATACCAAGTATCTGGGAAGCCTTTGTTCTGTTTCCATTGCACCTTCTGAGAACAGACTGTATATGTCTTTTGACAACCTCGTCGAGTGTTAGGTCGGGCTGGATGGGCTGGTCTTCATGGAGGCTATCTTTGATGTAGGCGGGCAGGTCTTCAACCCTTATGAAGCTTTCCTTTGCAAGGATTGCTGCCCGTTCTATAACGTTTTCAAGCTCTCGCACATTACCGGGCCAGCTGTAGGCTATAAGGATGCGTTGTGCCTGTCGGGATATGCCCGTTATCCTCTTGCCCGTTCTCTTCGAGAACTCTGCAAGAAAGTGTCTGAGCAGAAGCGGAATATCGTCCTTTCTCTCCCTAAGGGGTGGAAGGTTCAGTGTTATGGGTGTAAGCCTGTAGTATAGGTCTTCACGGAACCTGCCTGCCTTAACCTCTTCCCACAGGTCCTTGTTTGTGGCTGCAATCACCCTGCACTCTGCCCTGAAGGTTCTGTTGCTTCCAACAGGGCGGAACTCGCCGTTCTGAAGCACCCTCAAAAGATGGGGCTGCACGGAGAGCGGAAGCTCTCCAATCTCGTCAAGGAAGATGGTTCCCCTGCCAGCGGTCTCGAAAAGCCCCTTCTTGTCTGCCACAGCCCCTGTGAAGGCACCCTTTTTATGTCCAAAAAGCTCGCTCTCTATAAGGGTATCCACAACGCCCCCGCAGTTGAATGTAACGAAGGGCTCTTCCCTTACGGGGCTTGCCTCATGTATTGCCCGTGCAATGAGCTCTTTTCCTGTGCCCGTCTCTCCTATTATTGTGACTGTTCTGTAGTAAGGGGCAATGCGCCTTATAAAGTGGAATATCTCCAGCATGTAGGGGTTTCTACCCACTATGCCCTTGAAGGTGTACTTCCTTGTAAGCTCCCTTTCAAGGGTGGCGGTCTCAACCCTGAGGGCTACGAGCTCCCGTATGCGCTCTATGAGTTTTCTGAACTCCTCTGGAGCCACATCTGTTCCGAAATACCCGCTTGCACCCTCCCTTACTGCCTCCACCACATCGACTCTTCCATCTCCAAACAGCAGAACCTCGGGTCTGGAATCCTGCCCCTTTATGGCCCTTAAGAGTTCCATATCGTCATCTATGACTATAATGTCGTAGTTTTTACTGGCTATAGCCGACAGGAGTTCATCCCGCCTCTTATACACGACCTCTTCGTCTTTTATCTCGTCGAGTATCCTTGGGGGAAGAGGGCTTGATGTTGAGATGAGAATATTGAGTGTGAGTTGTCTTTTCTCTACCATGTTATAGTAACGACCAGCGTCTCCGTATATGTGCCGATAAGCACATCCTGCGCAGGGGGTATCCTTCCGTATACCCTGAGGAGTCTTGGGAATATTCTGTTAACCCGTGTGGTCACCGTGGATGTACCTGCTGTGCCATCACCCCATATCTGGGTGCGGTTTCTGTCGGTATAGAGATTATAGTTAAGAAGATATGCCGCTGATACATGTTTCATGCTTCGCGGGTTAAACCCACCAGAGTTCGGGCTCGGTCCTATGGCAACTGTTACGTTTGCCCTCTGGGTACACCAGACGACGATAAGCCCCACAGAGTCTGTGGGAACAGGGTCGAACACATCGTAGGTGCCAAAGTCCACACCTGTGGAGAAGACCCTGCACTGAGCCGTTGCAGTGCCAGCCAACAGGAGCACAAGGGCAAAAGCACTTATCAAAACTCTGGCACCCTTCATGATACACTCCCCTTCTTATATCATATACCAAAAACAGCCCCTTTTCCACCCGAAAGGGTAATTTTTTACACCTCCCTTTCAGCAGGCCGCGGCACTCTGGGTGCAGGCGGTGGTTTCCTTATAACCCTTATCTCAACCCTTCTGTTAAGTGGTCTTTTCTTCGACACATAGCAGCACTTACCCTCTCCACTTACCGTTATAAGGGAAGAGGGAATCCCAAGCCCCTCGAGGGCTTTCTTTACAGATAGTGCCCTGTTGAGTGCGAGTCTATCGTTGTATGCCTTTGTGCCTATGTCACAGGTATAACCATTAAGCTCTATCTTCTCTACCGTTTTAAGGTCTATCTCTTTGACGAAATCTCTAAGCTTTTCAAGCTCTGCGGGCCTTACTGTATAGTCGTCGAAATCGAAGTGCAGTGTAAGAGCTGGTGCTGGAGGAGGAGCAACATCGGGCTGTGTGGGCTCTGGCTCTATCGTTTCTGGTTCTTCTGACAGTTCCTTCTTCTTCCACCTTACATTTTTACAGACAACATCGCCCACCTCTGCAAATATGTCCCCCGTAGCCTCTGGCACGGTGAACTCCACATCACATTCGCCATCTGCAAGCTCCACCTTTGCCCTGTGAGTGCCGGGCTTTATCATAAAGGCATCCTTTTCTTCCAGAAAGACACACCTTGCAGGGTCTTCTACGGGGCTGTCCTCCTCCTGTAGCTGGAAGTTGTCCATGTAGAACTCTCCGTCGCTACCTGTCTCAAAGGTTGCCTCACCGCCATCGAACTTCATTGTAAGACTCTCGTACTCGACAGGCTGCACCGTGCCGTCCATCTCCACAAAGAGCCTGCCTGTAAGAACCTGTACCCTTCTTACATTGAAGTCCATACAGAAACCACCCCTCAGCGGTGGAGAGACATACTTTATTGCCTCAGGCACATAGTAGTCTATGGGTATATCCCTTGCCTTTATGGAGAGCTGGCTGTGGTGATAGGAGCCTATGGTTGGAATGAAGAGGTATCCCTTGCTGTCTGTCTCGCCTATCTCTTGGTTGTTCACATATACCTTCACCCCCTCAAGGCTATCCACCTTTACAAGACCAAAGCTGTCGTAGACAGGCCTCGATAGACCCACCTTTCCTCCCACCGCCAGTATGGAGCCCGAAAAGGATGCCCTGAGAGAGCTTATATCCTGCCCCGTGCTTTCCACATCTGTATACTCTATCCTGTATATTCCATGGGATGCGTTATACTGGAAGGCAGGCTCCACCTTTGTGCTTGACCTATCTGTGTCCTTCTGTTTTTCAACGAGCATCCTGTAGCCATACCCCACCCCTGTGGGTGCAATCTTCTGTAGCTGGAACCTCTCACTCTCGCTGTAGCGTCCACGGGTATAACTGGCACTTGCAAAGAGGTCATTCCTTGGATAATAGTGAAGCCCCACAAAGAACTCGTTCTCGTTGTAATCTGTCTCTATCCTTCTCAGTCGCGTGTAGAGGATAAAGTATCTGCCCAGCGGCTTTGAGTATCTTAAAGAGAGCTCCCTTCTTCTGGAGCCATCGTAGTTTTTTATGGCATTCAGGTTGAGCGAGATATAGTCCCCTGCCTCTCTTCCGTAGTTAACACCACTTCCAAACTCGTACTTCACCCGTGATGTAACACCGTCTATAGAGGTGATGTTCTCATAGTCCTCACTGTACATGGCCAGAGAAAGGATAAGCCCGCGGTTACCCCCTATGTAGCTGTAGTTGAAAGAGCCAGCCTCACCGTATCTTCCATCACTATTGCTTGCCCTTGCCCTGAGTGTCATAACCCCCATGGTGGTGAACACCCTCGATGCCTCAACCCCTGCGTTCACGAGCCCTTCTGTTGCCTCAAGGCTCACCCCTGCGGTAAGAAAGTCACTCAGCCCATACCTGTGAAACCCTGTAAGGGCAAGGTCTCCATAGGAGAAGCTCTCTGTGCCGAAGTTTTCCCTTCTGTAACCAAGGGCATAGCTGTACTCATGGATTCCCTTGCCCAGAACGGTCTCTGTAAAGTAGTATGGGTATCTCAGCCTTCTTTCCACCCCGAAGGCATCCCTTATGATGACCTCTACGGTTCTCGCACCGAGTGTCTGGAAGATGTTCCTGAGCTCAAACTCTCCGGGTGAGAGCCTCTCTTTCCTTATCAACACATCATCCATGTAGACCTCCACCTCTGAAGGTGTGGTCAGAAACCCACGGATGTTGAGCTTCGGCTGCTTTATAAAGTAGGGGTTTATCTGGAATACCTTTGAGAACCTCACCCCCCCGAGCATCACACTGCCGCCAAGCCCACCCGATGAGGCAATAAAGTCGCCAAGCACAAGCCTTGTCATGTCCTCTCTTCTATCATGGGTAAGGCTTGTGGAAAGGCGGGTAAACTCCTCCTTTGTATCGTCCTTCGTGTAGGATGTATCCGTAAGAAAGAGCCAGCCCCACCTTCTTATACCCAGCTGGTTGGTGAGGGTGAAGCTCTCGAAGTCCTTCTCGAACTCATCGGTATACACCAGACCGTAGTTCAAGAATCCGCTCGGATGGTCTGGCATGAAGACCTTCGTGGACCTCTGCCTGTAGAGATCAAGCACCTGCTCTTTAAGAAGCTCAGGGGTTGCCATTATGAAAAGAGATACCTCCTCCTCGTCGAAACTGAAGCCCACGCCATCTATGGACATAAGGGAAACATACTGCTCTCCATCAAGGGTAACCACCTTTGCCGGAACATCTTTCTTGAAGCCCATCTTCTCGAGTTCATCTTTCTTTACGAGAAAATCCCCATCCTCGGTGGCTATAAGGAAGAAGTCTCCCTTATCCTCGTAGTTCACT
>DRQE01000072.1 GCA_011371515.1 Deltaproteobacteria bacterium | reverse complement strand
CAGCAGGGCTGTGCCTTAAGTCCAGCAATGTGGTCATATTAAGAGGTGGAAGTGAAGCAATAAACTCCAACAGGGCACTTGGCACACTATTTTCAGAGGTCTGTAAAGAAGAGGGCGTTACAGATAAAGCCATTCAGGTTGTGCCCACAACAGACAGGGCTGCAGTGCTTGAGCTTCTTAAACTTGAGGACTACATAGACCTTATAATCCCCCGTGGTGGAGAAGGGCTTATAAGGTTTGTGGTGGAAAACTCGAAGGTGCCTGTTATAAAGCACTACAAAGGTGTGTGCCATGTGTTTGTGGATGAGTCTGCAAGGGTTGATATGGCTGTGGATATAGCCTATAACGCAAAAGTTCAGCGTCCGGGGGTGTGTAACGCCATGGAAACCCTTCTTGTGCATAAAGGCATTGCAGAAAGATTCCTGCCAGAGGTCTACAAAAGATACAAAGAGGCAGGTGTGGAGCTACGGGGCTGCGAGCAGACGAGAAAGATTCTTCCTGACATAAAAGAGGCAGCCGAGGAGGACTGGTATGAAGAGTATCTTGACCTTGTGCTGGCTGTAAGGGTTGTGGATAGCCTTGATGATGCCATAAGGCATATAGAGAAGTACGGCTCCCTCCATACAGAGTCTATAGTTACAGAGAGCTATGAGAATGCAAAACGGTTCATAGAGGAGGTGGGTTCTTCCACGGTGCTTGTGAATGCTTCCACAAGGTTCAGCGATGGCGGACAGCTTGGCCTTGGTGCAGAGATAGGTATTTCCACCACGAAGCTACATGCCTTTGGACCCATGGGGCTTGAAGAACTTACCACGAGAAAGTTCATAGTCTATGGCGAGGGCCATATAAGGGAATAAGGGCACCTCTATGTCTTTTAGGACCATTGTCGTATGGCTTCTGGGAATACCTGTAACCCTTGTGCTCTTTCCCTTTGCCCTTCTTGGCCGCCTTGTGGATGGCACAGGAAGGCTCACCCACAGGGTGGGCTCTCTGTGGTGCAGAATAATCCTGTGGCTTTCGGGGGTAAGGGTTATAATAAAGGGCAGGGAGAACTTGCCAGAAGAGGGTAGCGCCTGTGTTTTTGCGGTAAACCACAAGGGAGCATTCGACATACCGGTGCTACAGGCATATCTGCCCTATGATTTCAAGTGGATAGCCAAAAAGAGCCTTTTCTATATACCCTTTGTGGGATGGGCAATGGGGCTTGCAGGCTACATACCCATAGATAGAAAACAGGGCGGAAGAGCCTATGTTAAGAGCATAAACGATGCCATAAGGCGGGTAAAAGGCGGAGTATCTGTTATAATCTTTCCAGAGGGAACAAGGCATCCGGAAAAGGGGCTTCTGCCCTTCAAAAAGGGTGGGTTCGTTATAGCAACGAGAAGTGGTAGCCCTGTGGTGCCTGTTGCAATAAGTGGCACAGAGAAGGTGATGAAGAAGGGTAGCCTTGTTATAAAGCCTGCCACTGTTCGTGTTAATATTGGTAGCCCAATAGAATCACAGGGGCTTGACGACAGAAGCCTCTGTGAGCTTACGAGAGAGAAGATGGAAGCCCTCTTAAAGGAGATAGAAGATTAAGATGAGTAAGACCTTGAGAGTCATACCCCTTGGCGGCTGTGGAGAGATAGGGCTGAATATGACGGCATTCGAGTACGGCGAAGACATTATCGTGGTGGACTGCGGGCTCATGTTTCCAGAGGACTACATGCTGGGTATAGACATAGTCATACCCGAGATAGGCTACCTTAAAAAGAATAAAGACAGGTGCAGGGCATTCATAATAACCCATGGACATGAAGACCACATAGGGGCACTGCCTTTTATATTAAGAGAGCTGAATCTACCCGTATACGCCACTGCTCTTACCACAGGACTCATAGAGTCGAAGCTCAAAGAGTTTGGCCTTCTTGGAGATGTGAGGCTAAACACCATAAGGCCAAGGGATGTGGTGACCATAGGGGACTTCAGCATAGAGTTCCTGCGGGTGAGCCATTCCATACCAGACTGTGTTGCCCTTGCGATAACCACACCACTTGGTGTGGTCATACACACAGGAGACTTCAAACTTGATCAGACACCTGTGGATGGTGAAAGAACAGATTATGCACGCTTCGTTGAGTACGGAGAGAAGGGTGTGCTGCTACTTCTTTCAGACTCAACAAATGTGGAGAGCGAAGGCTACAGCCCCTCAGAAAGTGTCATAGGTGGAGTCTTCGAGGATATATTCAGAAAGGCAGAGGGAAGAATCATAGTTTCTGTATTCTCCTCGAACATACACAGAATACAGCAGGTCTTCCAGTGTGCCTTCAAGACAGGTAGAAAGGTCATCCTTAACGGCCGTAGCATCGTCGAGAATGTGAGAATAGCAAGAGAGAGGGGCTACCTCTATACCCCTGATGGTGTCATAGGCGATATAAAAGAGGCTGGAAGCCTTCCACCACAGCGTGTGGTGGTGCTCACCACGGGGAGTCAGGGCGAGCCCATGAGTGCGCTTATACGCATGGCAATGGGTGAACACCGCCACATAAAGATAAGGGAAGGAGATACGGTGCTCCTTTCGGCAAAGTTCATACCGGGCCATGAGAAGGCAATAGCCAACATGATGAACCACCTTTACCGTCGGGGTGCAGATGTTATATACGAAAGGGTCTCGGAGATTCATGTCTCTGGGCACGCGGCACAGGAAGAGCTGAAACTCATGCTCAACATGACGAAGCCCCGTTACTTCATACCCATACACGGTGAGTATCGCCACCTCGTGCAGCACGGAAAACTTGCAGCAACCGTTGGTGTGGCTGAAGAGTGCGTATTCGTGCTGGAAGATGGCGATGTGCTTGAGCTTAAAGAGGATGGTGCAGAAAAGACGGAAAAGGTGGAGGCAGGCAAGGTCTTTGTGGATGGCAAGGGTGTGGGCGATGTGAAGGACATGGTACTGAAGCACAGAAGAGACCTCTCAAGGGATGGAATGGTTATAACCGTCATAGCACTGAACGAAGCAACGGGCGAGGTAATCTACGGGCCTGACATAGTAACCCGCGGGGTGGTCTCGGAAGAGGCAGCCCCTCTTATGGAAGAGGCAAGGGAGCTCGTGCTGTCTACCCTTAAAGGCTTAAGCCGTGAGGTAAAGGTGGACCAGATGGAGATACAGGAAGAGATAAGAAGAACACTCAGAAAATTCTTCAATGTAACCCTTGAAAGAAGGCCGGTGATACTGCCTGTTATAATAGAGATATGATGGATACGGCAAGGGTATATTTTGTTGATGCAAGGGCAGACGCAAGGGAGAATCTTCTTGATAAACTCTCCCGTCTTGTGGAAGAGGTGGGCATGCCCTCAATGTTCAAAAGAAGAGAGCTTGTTGCGGTAAAGCTACACTTTGGCGAGTACGGGAATACATCTTACATAAACCCTGTCTTCGTCGAGAGGGTCTGCCATTACATAAAGGAAAGTGGGGCGCTGCCCTTTCTTACGGATACCAACACCCTCTATGTGGGAACCAGAACCAACAGTGTCTCCCACCTTGAGACAGCCATAAAGAATGGCTTCAGCTATGCCACAACCAGAACTCCCATAATAATAGCCGATGGGCTTCGGGGTGAGAGTAAAGAGTATATACCCGTAGAGGGTAACTATTACGATAAGGTTAGCATTGCAAGGGAGATTGTCTCTGCCGATGGTCTTGTGGTGCTTACCCATTTTAAGTGCCACGAGCTTACAGGCATAGGCGGGGCGCTTAAGAATGTTGGTATGGGCTGTGCAACGAGAGAGGGAAAACTGAGCCAGCACTCAAGCTCTGCCCCTGTGGTTGAGCCAGATGGATGCACGGGTTGTGGCGTGTGTGTAGAGGCATGTCCTGTGGATGCAATAGACCTTGGTGAGAAGGCTTTTATAAGAGAGAAAGACTGTATCGGTTGCGCCCACTGTGTGGCTGTATGCCCTGAAGGAACTATAAAGATAGAGTGGAACGAAAGGGCAGAGGATGTGCAAAAAAAGATGGTCGAGCATGTGATGGGCGCTCTTAAGGGTAAGGAAGGAAAGGTTGTGTTCGTAAACTTCCTTCTCCACATAAGCCCTGTCTGTGACTGTTACGGGTTTACAGACAAAGCTATAGTACCAGATGTAGGAATACTTGCCTCACATGACCCTGTGGCGATAGATACAGCCTCTGCAGAGCTTGTCTGTGCAGAACAGGGGCTTACTGGCACGGCGTTGAAAGAGGGTTTCCACAAAGGAGAAGACAAGTTCCGTGGGGTACACCCAAGGATAGACTGGACTGTGCAGCTCGATTACGCAGAAAAGATGGGGCTTGGAAAGAGAACCTACGAGCTTATAAAACTATAGAGGTTTTAGAGATATGAAGAAGGAAGAATTTTTGAAAAGGCTTAAAGAGGGTTTCATTGTATTCGATGGAGCAACGGGCACAATGCTACAGGCTCTTGGGCTTGAGCCGGGCGGATGCCCTGATGAGCTGAGCCTGAAAAGACCAGAGCTTGTCGAAAAGGTACACCGCCTCTACAGAGAGGCTGGCTCAGATGTGGTAACAACAAATACCTTTGGTGCCAACAGGGTTAAGCTCAAAGAATACGGGCTTGAGAATAGATTAAGGGAGATAAACATTGCTGCCGTAAGGATTGCACGCGCTGCCGTTGGAGATGGCTTCGTTGCAGGCTGTATCGGGCCCACCGGAAAGTTCGTGGAGCCTGTGGGAGATACGGGCTTCGATACCATGGTGGATGTATTCACAGAGCAGGCAGAGGCACTTAAAGAGGGTGGGGCAGACCTCATCATAATAGAGACCATGATGGATATAAAGGAGCTGAAGGCAGCAATAATCGGGGCAAAAGAAACAGGGCTACCAGTTGTTGCAACCATGACCTTCGATGACTCCATGCGTACAGTGCTTGGCACCCCTCCAGAGGTCTTTGCCATAGTTGGTGAGGCTTTAGGTGTTACAGCCCTTGGGGCAAACTGCTCCCTTGGTGCAGAGGGCATATACAGGGCACTGTCAAAGATGAGCCCTCTTACCACACTTCCCCTTATAGCACAGCCCAATGCGGGTATTCCTGTGCTTGAGGAGGGTAAAACCATATTCCCTGCAACACCCGAGGAGATGGCAGACCATGTGCCAGCCCTCGTGGGTGCAGGGGCAAGGATTATAGGTGGATGCTGTGGCACGACCCCCGAACACATAAAACAGATGAAGCGGGTGCTTGAAACACTAAAGCCCGAAGAGAGAAAGATAGAAGCCTTTACGAAACTTGCAAGCAGAACCACCTATGTAACCTTCGGGGCAGGGCGGAAGCCTGTGGTAATAGGGGAAAGAATAAACCCCACGGGAAGAAAGAAGTTTGCAGAGGAGCTCAAAGAGGGTAAGACCCTTACCATAAGGCGTGAGGCAAGGGAGCAGAAAGAGGCAGGCGCACACGCACTTGATGTAAATGTGGGAGTGCCGGGGATAGATGAGAAGACCATGATGAGAAGGGCTGTATTCTGTGTAAACGACAATGCCGATTTGCCTGTGGTTATAGACTCATCCAGTGTGGACGCCCTTGAAGAGGGCCTTAAGGCTGTGGATGGAAAGGCGCTTGTAAACTCTGTATCAGGCGAGGAGAAGAAACTCAAAGAGGTTCTGCCACTTGTAAAAAAATACGGGGCAGCAGTCATAGCACTAACACTCGATGAAAAGGGAATACCAGAAAGCGCGGAAGAGAGGGTAAGAATAGCAGAAAAGATTATCCAGAGGGCAACCTCCCTTGGCATACCAAAAGAGGACATTATCGTTGACTGCCTTGCAATAACCGTAAGTGCTGAGCCAAAGGCAGCAGGTGAGACCCTTCGTGCCATAAGAGAGGTGAAAAGAAGGTTTGCTGTGCCAACGGTCCTTGGTGTGAGTAACATCTCCTTCGGTCTGCCTCACAGAGAGGTGATAAACTCCACCTTCTTTGCCATGGCACTTGAGGCAGGCCTTGACTGTGCAATAATAAACCCAAAAAACCGGACGATGATGGATACCTATTATGCGGCCATGCTCCTTACAGGGTTTGACACCAACGCAGAGGAATATATAAGAAGATTTCAGGAGACCCCAGAAAATAAGGTTGAAAAGGCGAAAGAAGAAAAGCCCCTTTCTATCGAAGAGAGGCTTGCAAAAGCTGTGGTGGAAGGTGATGAGGCACACATAGTCGAGCTTGTGGAAGAGGCACTGAAGAGCGGTATGTCACCGATGGATGTGGGAAACTTGGGGCTTATAAAGGGGCTTGAAGAGGTGGGCAGGCGCTTTGCCGATGGCAGGTATTTTCTACCACAGGTGATTCTATCGGCAGAGACGGTAAAGAAAGGCTTCGAAAGGCTCAAAGAGGAGTTCAAGGGTAAGGGTGGGCCCAAGCTGGGTAAGGTTATAATGGCAACCGTTGAGGGAGACATACACGATATAGGAAAGAACATTGTTTGCACACTTCTTGAAAACCACGGCTTCGAGGTATACGACCTTGGAAAGAATGTGCCAGCTGAAAAGATTGTGGAAGAGGCAAAACGGCTGAATGCAGACATTGTGGGACTTTCGGCACTTATGACCACCACTGTTATGGAGATGGACAATGTCATAAAGAAACTGAAAGAGAGTGGGGTTAAGGTTAAGACCATAGTGGGTGGTGCGGTGGTAACCCCTGAGTTTGCAAAAAAAATTGGCGCTGAATACGGCGGAGACGCAACAGAGGCAGTTGAAAAGATGAAAAGGCTTCTGGGAAAGGCCTGACAGAGAGGGAATGGCGCTGAGGCTCACCATAGAGGGGCTTGTCTATGGCGGCAGCGGTATCGGTAGAGCACCCAACGGAAAGGTTGTATTTGTGCCCTACACTGTGCCCGGTGAGGTGTGCACAGTGGAGGTGACAGAAGACAAACGAGACTTCTCAAAGGCAAGACTTTTAAGTATAGACGAGCCATCTCCCGTAAGGGTGGAGCCCTTCTGCCCTCTCTTTACTGAATGCGGAGGCTGTCATCTACAGCACCTTCCATACGAAGCGCAGCTTGAATGGAAGACAAAGATATTTCAGGAGACCATAGCGCGTGCTACAGACCTTGAGCTTGTCCCCCAAGCTATACCTGCAGAGAATGCTACTGGTTATCGTGCAAAGGCTACCTTCCATGTGGAAGATGGCAAGGTGGGCTTTTTTCGTGCCTCATCCCATAGCGTTGTCGAGCTGGAAGAATGCCCACTTCTTATGCCTTCTATAAACAAAACCCTTAAGGAGATTAAAGAAAGCCTTCCAGAAGCTGTGCACACCATAGATGTGGCTGTGGATGTGGATACAGATAAGACCACAGCTATCTTTTACACAGAGGATGCGGGCTGTAAGCTGGATATTCCACACTCTACAGTGCTTAAGGGCTATGAGGTAAGGGTTAAAAGAAGGTTTCAGAGGGGTAGAGGCAGGCTGCTTTACCGCAGGGGCGAGACAGACTGCAGCTATACCGTTGAGGGGGTAAGGTTATTGTATTCAGCCTCTGTATTCTTTCAGGTAAATCCTGCGATGAATAGAAGGCTCGTTCAGAAGGTGGTTGAGGCTGTGGGTAAGGATGTAACCGTTGTCGATGCCTTCTGTGGAGTTGGTAACTTCAGCCTTCCTGTTGCAAAGAAGGGATGCAGGGTGGAAGGGTTCGATATAGACGGTGTTGCAATAGAGTATGCAAAGAGGGCAGCAGGGCTAAACTCTATCGAGGTGGCGGTTTTTTTTCCACTGGATGTGGAAAGGGGTAAAGTCCTTGAAAAAATAGCTCCTTCTGTGGTAGTATTAGACCCACCAAGGGGTGGCTGCAGAGGGCTTGCAACAGAGGTTGCTGAAAGGGCTGTAGAAAGAGTTGTCTATGTGTCCTGCAATCCCTCAACCCTTGGCAGAGACCTTAAAGAGTTTCTTGAAAGGGGTTACAGGGTGGTCTCTTCCACCCTTGTCGATATGTTTCCGCAGACACATCATGTAGAAAGTATAACTGTGCTCACACTTTAAAGGGGTGATGGGGATGAAGGAAATTCCTGTTCTCGAGAAGTTAAGAGAAGAAGTAAAGAAGATAGAAAGAGAGTTGAGGGTTGAACTGCCAAAGGAGCTGCAGAAAGCAGCTGCCCATGGAGACCTGCGAGAGAATGCAGAGTATCAGGCTGCAAAGGAAAGACAGTCCTATCTGAATGCAAGGCTCGTGCATCTTACGCAGAGGATAAATGCCCTCTCTTCGATAAGGCTTGAAGACATACCGAAAGACAGAGTAGCCTTTGGCTCGAAGGTCTATCTTGAGGATACCGAGACAGGGCGTGAGGTCGTCTACGAGCTTGTAACACCTGAGGAGGTAGAGCCAAAGGAAGGCAAGATTTCCGTAAGCTCTCCTATAGGTAGAGCACTTCTTGGAAAACAGGAAGGAGATGTTGTAACCATACACCTGCCCTCTGGCATCAAGGAATACGAGGTATGCCGTATAGAGACACTTCACGACATCTTAAGAGAAGACCTTTAAGGTAGCTTCCCTTATAAAAAAACGCAAAAGGAGGTAAAACAGGAGATGGTAAGAAGAAGGCTCGTAACAGCGATTTTTCTGGCTATTCTGTTGAGTGTAACACCTGCCATAGCAGGCTCTGGCAAGGCACACTGGGGATACGAGGGAAAGACGGGCCCCGAGCATTGGGGTGAGCTGTCAAAAGAGTTTGAGCTCTGCTCGAAGGGAAAGGAGCAGTCTCCTGTGGACATATCGAATCCCGTGCCAGAGAAGATGAAACCCCTTAAGTTCAGCTATAAGAAGGCAAAAAAACTCCATGTGGTAAACAACGGACATACAATTAAGGTGAGCTACCCTGCAGGAAGCATATTCGATGCGCCTAATGGAAAGAAGTATGAGCTACTTCAGTTTCACTTCCACGCACCGAGTGAGCACACTGTAGGTGGTAAGGCATATCCCATGGAGATGCATCTTGTCCACAAGAGTAAGGACGGCAAGATAGCAGTGGTTGGTGTTTTCATAAAAGAGGGTGCCCACAACAAGGCAATAGAGAAGATATGGGAAGAGCTGCCGGAGAAAGAGGGCGAGACAGAGGATGTGGAAGAAGCCCTGAGTGCAGCAGAGCTTCTGCCAGCATCAAGGAGCTACTACCACTACAACGGTTCTTTCACCACACCACCCTGCACAGAGGGTGTTAACTGGTTCGTCATAACAGAGCCCATAGAGCTCTCAAAGAAGCAGATAGACAAGTTCCGCTCCATAATGGATGGCAATGCAAGGCCTGTCCAGCCGCTCAATGAGCGCGTCATACACATAGTAAAATAAGTAATGGAGAAGAAGGCCTTTATATTCTCCATCCTTACGGCAATTATATGGGGGCTTGCCCCGGCCTTTGAAAAGATAGGGCTTCGGGGCAAGCTCGACCCATATGTAGGGGTGGTGCTGAGAACCCTTCCAATAGCATTCCTCGGTGTTGCAGGATTGCTGGCGCTCGGAAAGGTAAGGGCCCTTGAGACCGTAGATACCAAAAGTGTAATATGCGTTATGATAGGAGGCTTCCTTGCGGGCTTTCTGGGGCAGATAACTTTCTACCATGCACTCAAAACCGGCGAGGCATCGATGGTGGTGCCTCTTGCAGCCATATATCCGCTATTCGCACTCTTTATATCTGTTCTATTCCTCGGTGAGGCGTTTACATGGTATAAACTTGCAGGAATAATGCGCATTATAGCAGGCATAGCACTTTTGAGGTTATAAGGGGAGTGGTTAGATGGACTACAAGACTACACTGAATCTACCGAAGACAGATTTTCAGATGAAGGCAAACCTGCCAGAAAGAGAGCCAGAGCTTCTCAAAGAGTGGCAGGAAAAGGGGCTCTACGAGAAGATACTCAAAGAAGGCAGTGGCAGAGAGAGCTATATACTGCACGATGGACCTCCCTACGCAAATGGCAACATTCACATGGGCCATGCCCTCAATAAGATTCTGAAGGATATTATCGTAAAGAGCAGATTCATGATGGGCTACGCAACAGACTATGTGCCCGGCTGGGACTGCCATGGGCTGCCCATAGAGCTTCAGGTTGAAAAAAGCCTTGGTAAAGACAAAGAGAGCCTTTCGAAAGTAGAGATAAGAAGAAGGTGCCGTGAGTATGCCACAAGGTTTGTTGGCATACAGAAAGAAGAGTTCATAAGGCTTGGAGTCTTTGGCAGATGGAATGAGCCCTACCTTACGATGGACTATTCCTATCAGGCAACCATACTAAGAGAGCTCGGAAGGGTTCTTAAAGAGGGGCTCATCTACAGGGGTAAAAAGCCCGTCCACTGGTGTGCCTCCTGCAGAACAGCACTTGCAGAGGCAGAGGTGGAGTATTACGAAAAAGAGTCTCCATCCGTATACGTTAAGTTCAGGGTCGAAGACGATAACGGCAGGGGGTTGCCTGAAGACACATATTTCGTTATATGGACCACCACCCCGTGGACACTTCCTGCAAACCTTGCAATAGCGGTACATCCAGAGCTTACCTATGCAGTGGTCAGCACAGGCAGGGGAAATCTCGTGCTGTACGAAGGGCTCGTTGAAGAGTGTATGAAGGCATTTGGCATAGAAGAGTACACCGTAGAGAGAACCCTAAAGGGTGATGAACTTGCAGGTATTGTGTGCAAACATCCATTCATAGATAGAATCTCAAGGGTTCTTACCGCAGGATTTGTCAGCACAGAGGCAGGCACAGGCTGTGTTCACATAGCTCCGGGCCACGGTACAGAGGACTACGAGCTCGGCTTGAGAGAGGGGCTCGAGGTATACGCACCTGTTGATGAGAGGGGTAGGTTCACACAGGAAGTACCCCAGTTTTCAGGCAAGGGGGTGTTTGAGGCAAACCCTGCAATAGTTGAGCTTCTCAAAGAGAAGGAAGCGTTGCTTTCAGCCGCTACCATTACACACTCCTATCCACACTGCTGGCGGTGTAAGAACCCTGTGATATTCAGGGCGACAGAGCAGTGGTTTGTTGCAATGGACAGTGGGTTGAGGAACAGGGCACTCGATGCCATAGAAAAGGTATGCTGGATTCCACACTGGGGTAAGGAGAGGATAAAGGGTATGGTCTCACAGAGGCCAGACTGGTGTCTTTCAAGGCAGAGGGTCTGGGGTGTGCCCATACCGGCACTTAAGTGCACCGGCTGTGGAGAGGTCTTCCTTGACGAAAGGGTGATAGAGCACCTTGCAGGTATAGTTGAAAAAGAGGGTGCCGATGTATGGTTTGAAAAGAAGGTGGAAGAGCTCATTCCAGAAGGGTTCGGTTGTCCACACTGTTCTGCCACAGAGGGGTTTGAGAAGAAAGAGGACATACTGGATGTGTGGTTCGATTCTGGGGTGAGCTTTGCCGCAGTACTTGAAAGAAGGGAAGGGCTGAAGATGCCCGCAGACCTCTACCTTGAAGGAAGTGATCAGCACAGAGGGTGGTTCCAGTCCTCACTGCTTACCGCTGTGGGAACTCGGGGGATGGCTCCCTATAGAACGGTTCTTACCCACGGGTTCGTTGTGGATGGTGAGGGTAGAAAGATGAGCAAATCCCTCGGCAATGTCATCTCTCCGCAGGAGGTTATAAAGAGATACGGTGCCGAGGTATTAAGGCTCTGGGTTGCGGCAGAGGACTACCGTGAGGACATAAGAATATCAGAGGAGATACTAAAGAGGCTTTCTGAGGCATACAGAAGGATAAGAAACACCATAAGGTTCATCCTTGGTAACCTCTATGACTTCGACCCTGAAAAGGATGGGGTTGAATACAAGGAGTTAAAGGAGCTCGACCGCCTGATTCTCCACAGGCTTACAGGGCTTACAGAGCGTGTTCTCAAAGCCTACAGGGAGTTCGAGTTCCATGTAATATTCCACAGTGTGCACAACTTCTGTGCCGTGGACTTAAGCGCATTCTATCTTGACATCCTTAAGGATAGGCTCTATACCACACGGGCAGACTCGGTTTCACGAAGGGCAGCACAGACGACACTTTATAACATTCTTGATCATCTTTTAAGGCTTCTTGCCCCAGTGCTCGTCTTTACGACCGATGAGGCATGGCAGTTTGTGCCACAGAGGGCTAAAGAGAGCGTGCATCTTTCAGCCTTTCCCACACCCAGAGAGGACTGGCTCGATGAAGAGCTTGCCAGTAAGTGGGAAGTGATACTCTCTGTAAAGGACGAAGTATCCAGAGCACTTGAGGTGGCAAGAAAGGATAAGGTTATAGGCCATTCTCTTGATGCAGGGGTTTATGTGGAACTGCCTGAGAAGCTAAAGCCTCTTCTGTCTGGAGAAGAGGAGACATTAAGGGAGATTCTTATAGTCTCACAGCTTGAGTTCAGGGACGATGTT
>DRQE01000071.1 GCA_011371515.1 Deltaproteobacteria bacterium | reverse complement strand
CTGTGCTGAGCTATCAGGAGGCAATGGAGCGTTATGGCACCGATGCACCTGATGTGAGGTTTGCCCTTGAGCTCAGGGATATAACCGATGTGGTAAGAGGCTCGGGGTTCAAGGTCTTCAGGGATACCGTGGAGAAGGGTGGTATCGTTAAGGCAATAAATGTTGAGGGTGGGGCAGAGTTTACCAGAAAGGAGCTGGACGAGCTTACAGAGCTTGCCCAGAGCCTCGGTGGTAAGGGGCTTGCATGGGTAAAGCTCACAGAGGAGGGCTGGCAGTCGCCCATAGCAAAGTTTCTCTCCGACGATGAAAAAGAGGCTATAAGCAGAAGACTTGAGGCAAAGAAGGGAGACCTTCTTCTGTTCTCCTCTGACAAGGAAGCCCTTGTAAATCAGGTGCTCTCACGGATAAGGCTTGAGGTGGCAAGAAGACTCGGACTTGTGCCCGCAGAGGGGTTCAGTTTCGTCTGGGTGGTGGATTTCCCCATGTTCGAATACGACGAGACAGAAAAGAGGCTTGTTGCCATACACCATCCTTTTACAGCCCCCTGTGATGAGGATATAGAAAAACTTACGAGCTCCCCGCTTGAGGTCAGGGCAAAGGCATACGACATAGTGCTCAACGGTGAGGAGATAGGCGGGGGCAGCATAAGGATACACACCACAGGGGTGCAGCAGAAGATATTCGAGCTACTCGGCATATCCTCTGAAGAGGCTGAAGAGAAGTTCGGCTTTCTGCTTACAGCCCTTTCCTATGGAGCGCCTCCACATGGTGGTATAGCCTTCGGGCTTGACAGACTTATCTCCATTATGGCACGCACAGAGTCCATAAGGGATGTGATAGCCTTTCCAAAGACCCAGAAGGCACACTGTCCAATGACAGGGGCTCCTTCAGAGGTGGACAGAGCCCAGCTGGAAGAACTCTTCATAAGGGTTATAAGACCACGCACAGACACGCCCTCTGGCGCCAAGAGCCCTGCGTAGAAAGGCTTACTCTTTTATATAGCCGAACATAAAGACCCCTATAGCAAGAAAGAGCACATCTGGAAAGAGGGCACATACCAGAGGCGGAAGGGTGCCTGTCTCCCCAAGGGTGCGGGCAATACCTGTAACTATCCAGTAAGAGAAGCCTATAATTATGCTGAGCACTATGCCTGCTGCAAGGCCACTTTCTCTACCCGTTCTCAGGGAGAAGGGTATGCCAATGAGCACCATTACAAGGTTCGCAAAGGGCAGTGTCAGGCGCATGTAGAGCTCAGTCCTGTAACGGGCGGTATCGTAGCCATCCAGAGTAAGGGAGTTTATGTAGTCCCTGAGTTCCGAGATGGTCATATTCTCGTAGCTGTGCTCAAAGGGTATGAGCTCATCAGGGCTTCTTAAGGCTATTGTCTTTGTTGCCCAGTGCTCTTTGAGTACCTTTCCATTCTCTGTAAAGTACCATGTGGTTACATCCTCTGCCTGCCAGCCACCTTCCTTCCATACAAGCCGTTTTATGGTAGTATTCTTTACGAGCCTGAAGGGTCTTTCAAGGGTGTAGATGTTGACACCTTCGAGCACCCCTGTTGAGGAGTCGAGCTTGCGGATGTTGTATATGTTGTCGTCCTTTTTGAACCATGCACCCTCTGAGCCGAAGTGTGCTATGCTGTGACGATCAAGCCACCTTCTTTCTATCGATACCACCTTCTTGTGTGCCAGTGGCAGAAGGGTATCGCCAAAAAGGATTACGAAAAGGGAAGCCAGAATGCCAAATACCATAAGCGGGGTGAATACACTTATCAGCCTCACCCCGCATGTTCTTATTGCTGTAAGTTCAGAGTTTCTGCTCAGAAGTCCAAGGGATATGAACACGGAAAGGAGCACACACACGGGAAGTATCTGCTGGAATATGTTGGGAATCTTGAGTAGAAAGTAAGTTATGGTAACGCCTGCTGGAACGCTTCTGTTGATAAACTCGTCTGCCTTCTCAACCACATCCACCATCAGAGATAGGGCAGTGAGAAAGACTGTGGTGAGAAGAAAGATTCTCAAGAACTCTGTAAGTATGTAGCGTTTGAGTATCTTCACAGTTTTTCTATATCCTCACAAGTTTTGACATACGCTCCCAGAGGCCAAATATTGCCCCCTCTATTGCCGGTACCACCCCAACGGGCCTTTCCTTTGCCGCCCTTACGAAAGCCCACATCCCCAGCCCGCCGAGTACCACATTGGCACCCCAGAGTGCAACAACAGGGGGAATCTTGCCCGTAAGGGCACCTGCCTCGAATACCTTTACCAGCAGATAATAGACCACAAGCACACCTATGGATATACCGAACCCTGTAAACCTTGCAGACCTTACACGCTGTATCCCCAAGGGTAGCCCTATAAGGGCAAATATAAAGACCGAGGCAGGCAGAGAGAACATCCTGTGAAACTCTATCTCGAGTTTTACCGTGGGCTCACCCTTCTCTCTTTTTTTCTGTATGGTCTCGAAGAGCTCCCACGGATAGAACTCCTTACCCTTTCTTTCCCTTTTGATTATTGCCTCCTTCAGTTCAAGCTCTATTGTGTAGGTTGAAAATCTTGCCATGTTGTATCCGCCTTCTGCGGTGGCTCTGTGTATGGAGCCATCTTTGAGCTCAAAGAGAAGCTTCATCTCCTCTTCGATATGCAGAAACCTTCCCTCCTTGGCAACCACCACGAGGTGAGCCCCATCGGGCTCTCTTTCCATAAGAAAGACACCCATAAGTTTGGGTTTTCCAGCAGGAATGTGGTCCACATAGAGGACCATATCTTTGAATCTGTTGTAGAATTTTTTCTCCTTAAGTGCCTTGGTGGTCTTCTTTGTGGTGAGCTCGTAGGCAAGTCTCCTTAAGTTGTTGTTTCCCCATGGGTATAGGTACAGGTGTACCACAGTGGTTACAGCATAGACCAGCAGTGCAAAGAGGAATACAGCCCTCGCTATCTTCCACAGGCTTATGCCAGAGGACTTCATTGCGATAATCTCGTTATCGAAGCTCATTCTGGTGAATGTGGTGAGCACCGCCACAAGAAGTGAGGCTGGCAGTGTGTATATCAGGAAAGAGGGCAGTATGTAGGCAACAAAGGATATGGCAAAGCCCATACCAAGCCCGTACTCCAGCACGAGCCTTGCTATGGTCATTGAGCGGCCCAGAAGAAATGTAAGGGTGAGGACCAGTATGGCAAGAGAGAAGCTCAGGACAAGCTCTCTGAGTATGTAGCGCGTCAGTACCTTTGGCATAGGGATAATCTTACTATAAACCACAAAACAGGGCAACTTAAAGACTTGTAATAAGAGGGATTTACTGATAAGTTTTAGATATGGCTTGCCGTGCAGTGGTGCTCGTTGTAGACAGCCTTGGAATAGGTGCCCTTCCGGATGCACACCTTTACGGAGACGAGGGCAGCCACACCCTTGACAATACCGCACGGGCTGTGGGTGGGCTTAAGGTTGAAAACCTTGCCCGCCTTGGACTCGGCAGGATAGAGGGGGTAAAGACAGTGGAACCTGTGGAAACACCCCTTGCATCCTTTGGAAGGATGATGCCACTCTCACCGGCAAAAGATACAACAGCAGGCCACTGGGAGCTTATGGGGGTGCCCATAAAGAGGCCCTTTGCCACCTTTCCCGATGGCTTTCCACCAGAAATAATGGAGAGATTCAAGAAAGAGACAGGTTATGACTACCTGTGGGCAAAGCCTGCCTCGGGCACGGAGATAATAGAGCGGCTCGGTAGAGAACACTTAAAGACTGGCAGGCTCATAGTCTACACCTCTGCAGACAGTGTCTTCCAGATAGCAGCCCACGAGGAACTCATCCCGCCTGAAGAACTCTACAGGGTATGCCGCATAGCGAGGGCATTCCTGAATGATTACAATGTGGGTAGAGTAATAGCGCGCCCTTTCATTACAAAAGATGGCAGGTTTGTAAGGACCGAAAGAAGGAAGGACTTTTCCATCCCTCCGCCTGAAGAGACACTGCTGGATATACTCAAAAATAAAGGAGTAGATGTTGTGGGCGTGGGCAAGGTGGATGATATATTTGCCCACAGGGGGTTCAGCCATACCATAAGGGCCCATAACAATAAAGATATTCTCGCCTCCCTTATGAGGGCTCTGGATGAGTTCAGCGAGGGCTTTTTCCTTGCAACCCTTGGAGACTTCGACACAATCTATGGGCACAGAAACGACCCCCATGGCTATGCCCGTGCTCTGGAAGAGGTGGATACAAGGCTACCCCATGTGATGGAGAAGCTGAACGAAGAGGACATCTTCATCATAACCGCAGACCACGGGTGTGATCCCACCACCCCGTCCACAGACCACTCAAGGGAGTATGTGCCACTTATAGTTTATGGAGAGAGGCTTAAAAAGGGGGTCTCCCTTGGCACAAGGAGCACGCTGGCAGATGTTGCAAAGACAGTGGCAGAGTACTTTGGCACAGGTGGAATTAAAAGGGGGGTCTCTTTTCTCGGAGAGCTTCTCGATAGAGGCCGGTTGACAGGATGAAGGATGCTTGGATCATAGAAAGGGCTTGTGTTCCACGAAATACTTGCCCATAAAGAGTATATACTTTATACTACAGAAGTGGCACAATGAGAGGAGGTACAGTGTGACATGGCAGAGCCCCTCAAACCAGAAGAGCTTGTAAGGATATGTAACCCCGAGGAGCTTGGTTTCACCACCACGGAGGAGGTACCCACGCTACACGATGTAATAGGTCAGGAACGTGCCATGAGGGCACTTGATTTCGGCCTTGGCCTTCCGGAGCAGGGTTACAACATATATGTACTTGGCGAGAGTGGTACAGGAAGAACCTCCATAGTGAAGGCACGCCTCGAAGAGAAGGCAAAAGAGGAGAAGGTGCCAGATGACTGGTGTTATGTATACAACTTCCATGACCCCGACAGACCCCGTGCCATAAACCTGCCACCGGGTAAGGGTAGTGCCATAAGGGATGATATGGACGAGCTCATCGAGGCACTGAAGAGAAACATCCCAAGGGTATTCGAAAGCAAGGATTATGAAAGACACAGAGATGAAATACTGGAAGGCCAGCAGGAACGCACGAGGGCACTTTTCCAGAGGCTTGAGAAACTTGCAACCGAGAGGGGGTTTCTTCTTAAAAAGACCCCTGCGGGGCTTGCCGTTGTGCCAGCAGGAAAGGACGGCAGACCATTAAGCCAGAAAGAATACGAAGAACTGCCAAGGGAGAAGAAACATGAGATCGACGAGAATACCAGATTCCTGCAGGAGAAACTGAACGATGCCGTAAGAGAGGCAAGAAACATAGAGAAGGAGACTAAAGAACGCATAGATGCACTGGACAGAGAGGTTGTCCAGTATGTGGTAAACCCCCTTATAAACGAGCTAATAGAGAAGTACAGGGAGTTTGAAAACCTTGTAAGCTACCTTGAGGAGGTACGCGAAGACATACTCCGCAACATCGACGCCTTCAGACCAAAAGAGGAGTTCACACCCTTTGGCATAAAACTGCCACGGGTAGAGCCATCCTTCGAGCGCTACAAGATTAACCTCATAGTGAACAACAAGGACACTAAAGGGGCACCCGTCGTGGTGGAGACAAACCCCACATACTACAATCTCTTCGGAAAGATAGAATATCGCTTTCAGTATGGAGTGGCTGTGACAGACTT
>DRQE01000070.1 GCA_011371515.1 Deltaproteobacteria bacterium | reverse complement strand
CTTTTCATGGCATTTATGTTTGCATCTATTACCTTCTGGCTGAACTTTTTCGAGTAGTTCTCGCTGAAGTTTGCTATAAGGGAATCAAGCGAGATGAGCCCTGTAACCTTTGCCAGTGCACCAAGGGTTGGGGTGTTTGGCATGTGTCTTTTCAATTCTTCCAAGGATATGCGCGATGCATCAACCGTATAGACCTTACCCCTTCCGTCTATACCGAGCTCAGCCCGAATCTCCTCCGGTGTATGGGGGCTATTTACTATGAATATGGTGTCTTCGTCTGTTCCATCG
This sequence comes from Deltaproteobacteria bacterium, assembly GCA_011371515.1. Taxonomy (GTDB): domain Bacteria; phylum Desulfobacterota; class GWC2-55-46; order GWC2-55-46; family DRQE01; genus DRQE01. Next base: position 12,150 of record DRQE01000070.1, on the reverse strand, counting down.
GTAATGGAGCCACCCTCCATGCCTCCCGTGGGCTCTGTGCCTATGAGTGTTGGGTCTATTATTACGACTATGTCCGGCTCCTTTACCTGTGCATGTATCCTTATCGGTATGTCCGCTATTCTGTTGAATGCCCTTACAGGGGCTCCCATCCTTTCAGGGCCAAACTCAGGAAATGCCTGCACGAACTTTCCTTCTCTAAGGGCAGTCTCTCCGAGCAGTTTTGCCGCCGTCACCACCCCCTGCTGAGCCCTTCCATGCCACCTTACCTCTATGTACTTCTCCATAGTCCTCTCTTAAACCTCCTGTCTGCCTTCTATAGCCCTTCCCAAGGTGGAAGGGTCCATGTACTCTATGTATCCACCAACAGGCACACCCACTGCTATACGGGTGACCTTTACACCTCTCTCTTTGAGCACCTTCTTAAGATAAAGGGCAGTTGCCTCACCCTCTGTGTCCACAGGTGTGGCTATTATAACCTCCTTTACGGAGCCACTGTCTACCCTTTTGAGAAGCTCCCCTATCCTTATGTCCTCTGGACCAACGCCCTTAAGCGGGGCAAGAAGCCCATGGAGTATGTGGTATCTGCCCCTGAAAACCCCACCTTCCTCTATGGCGAGCATGTCCCTGTAATCTGCCACGACACATATGGTGGAGCCATCCCTTGCAGGGTCTGCACACACATTACACCTTTCTTCGGGCGAAAAGCCCATACATTCTCTACAGAGCCTTACCTTTGTTTTCACATCCTTGAGGCTCTGTGCAAACTCTTCAACGAACTCATCCCTTGCATTGAGTATGTGAAGGGCGAGTCTTGTAGCGGTCTTCTCTCCTATGCCCGGTAGAGATGCGAATGCCTTTACCAGTCTTGCTATTGGCTCTATATGGCTCATTTTCCAAAGATGCCCGGAATGTTTAGCCCCATGGTGACCTTGCCCATCTCTTTTGCCACCATCTCCTGAGCCCTCTTCGTAGCCTCACCAACGGCTGCAACTATCAGGTCTTCAAGAAGCTCTACATCCTCGGGGTTAACCACCGATGGGTCTATCTTTATTGCCACAAGCTGCATATTGCCATTAACCCTTGCCGTAACCATTCCACCACCGGCAGATGCCTCGCAGTACTTTTCCGAAAGGCCCTTCTGCACCTCTTCCATCTTCTCCTGCATCTTCTTTGCCTGTTTCATTATGTCTGAAAGTCCCTTATGCATCGTCTATACTTCTCTCCTCTATTATTTTGGCACCAAGTATCTTCATAGCTTTTATCTTTATATCCTCTGCGGCAGGTACCGCCACGGAGGCTCTTTCTCTCTCGGTCTTTGTGTCGTTATTTTTTTTAACCTCTATCGCTATATTCCTCTTAAAATACTCTCTTACAAGCTCCTCGAGCCTTTTCTTCTTTATGACCTCCAGCATGACATAGCCCTCTGGATCTGCAACTATGGAGAGTTTCCTTCCATCGAAACTCACCACTGCATCCACGAGGGCATCGTAAAGCCTTTCGTCCCTTGGGGCAACGAACTCTTTGAACCCTTCTTGCCCCTCTGTCATCTGGTGTGAAGCCGCCCCCTCTTCACACTCACCTTCTTTTTTTTTCTCTACGGTAGCCTTCTTGCTCTCTTCTGGCTCTGTTTCGGCTCTACTGGAAGCCTCTTTCAGCGGATCATATCGCCCTCTGTTTACAGCCCCTTCTTTAAGGGGATATGCAGCCTCCCTTACAGCCCTCAGAAGCTCTGCTATATCTTTCAAGTCCTCCAGATTACATGCCCTGAGAAGGGTCATCTCAAGAGAGAACCTCGGGGTGGAAGACCTCGTGAGCTCTTCGTATCCCCTTGAGAGGACAGAAAAGAGAAGGTCTGCCCTTCTCATCTCTATCCGTTCCGAGAGCCCCTTAAGATGGCTGAACTCGTTCTCGGGAAGCTCTACTATCTTTCTATCATCGCATACCTTTATTACTATGAGGTCTCTTACATACTCTATAAGCTCGCCGAGGAGCTTCTTTAAATCATACCCGAAATCATTTATCTTTTCAACCACATTAAGGCACCCTGCCCCATCCCTGTCAATGATACACTCAAGAAGGGTTGCCAGAAGGCTTCTATCCATAAGCCCGAAGACATCGCGCACATCCTCTTTGCCGATCCTCTCGCCCGAGAAGGCTATCAACTGGTCGAGCATACTCTGGGCGTCTCTGAGGCTACCTTCGGACTCTCTTGCTATAAGGTAGACCGCCTCGTCGTCTATGGCGATACCCTCGGCATCTGCAATCTCTTTGAGCTTTTCTGCCACAACCCTTGTGGGTATGCGTCTGAACTCAAACCTCTGGCATCTTGAATGTATTGTGGCAGGAATCTTGTGTGGTTCGGTGGTTGCAAATACGAATATCACATGGGGTGGAGGCTCCTCAAGGGTCTTAAGAAGGGCGTTGAATGCGTGGGAGCTTAGCATGTGGACCTCGTCTATTATGTATATCCTGAACCTCCCCCTGCTCGGGCTGTACTTTACACTTTCTCTGAGCTCTCTTATGTTGTCCACATGGGTGTTCGAGGCACCGTCTATCTCGAGCACATCTGTGGAATAGCCCGAGCCTATCTCCTTACAGATGCTGCACTCGTTACATGGTTCAGGGGCAGGACCCTTCTCACAGTTTAGTGCCTTTGCAAGGATTCTTGCCATGGTGGTCTTGCCCACACCACGGGGACCCGAAAAGAGGTAGGCATGTGCAATTCTACCGGACTCGATTGCATTCTGTAGTGTCTTTACCACATGGGTCTGGCCCACCACCTCGCTGAAGCTCGTGGGCCTCCACTTTCTTGCTATAACCTGATAGGACATAAGAAGTTCCTTAAGCGGGAATTCTCAAGGGAAGCTCCCCTTTACGGACACCGCTGATAGCCAGGTTGACTGCGGCACATGGAGTTGGGTGCTTACCGCTGCTTCCTTCCGGACCTGACGGGGTTCACACCGCTCCATTGCGCAGGACCCGGCTATCAGCGCTATCCATAAAAAGGTGGCGGAGAGAGAGGGATTCGAACCCTCGGCACACGATGAAGTGTGCACACGATTTCCAGTCGTGCCCCTTCGACCACTCGGGCATCTCTCCGTCCTTGACGATAACGAAAGCCCTTCTCCTGTGGCGGAGAGAGAGGGATTCGAACCCTCGGTTCCGGTTTGAGCCGGAACAGCTGATTTCGAGTCAGCCCCCTTCGTCCACTCGGGCATCTCTCCACCAGAAATATATCATAAACCACAGGTTCATATCAATGTCAATCTACTTGTACACGACAACCTCTATGTCTCCAGCCTTTCTGAGCACATTTATACCCACATCATCAGGATGTCTTCTGAGCAGAAGGTCTATAACGGCAGGACCAACCTTGAGGTTTTTAATCTCCACATGGTGTAAAAACTCGGGCAGCTGCGGATAGTGGAATTCCACGCGGGCACTCTTGACATCGAACCTCATACCGAGGGATGCCTGCAGCATGAGAAACACCGTTGCAGATGCCCATGCCTGCGGGGAACATGCAACAGGATAGATGGTGGGCCCTGCCTCGGGCCTCTTGGTGAAACCACAGAAAAGCTCTGGCATGCGGTTAAAGTCCATGTAACTCGATGCCTCAAAAAGCCCGTGGAAGATTCTTATAACCTCGTCTTTGAAACCATACTTCGCAAGTCCATAGGCTATCATGGCATTGTCGTGAGGCCACACAGAACCGTTGTGATAGCTCATGGGATTGTATCTTTTCTCCATGGCACTTACCGTTCTTATACCCCAGCCGCTGAAGAGCTCATCCCTCAAAAGGGTCTTCGCCAGTATGCCTGCCCTCTCCTGTGAGACTATACCAGAGGCGAGCGTATGCCCGGGGTTAGAGGTGTTCACCATACATGCCCTCTTTTTTCCATCGAGAGCCAGCACATAGGTTGAAAGCTCATCACTCCAGAACCTTTCTTCAAACCTCTTTTTCAACTCATATGCCTTCTTCTCTTCTCTTATGGCAAGCCCTGTTCTTCCCGTCTCCATTGCAAGGGCTGCCACGGAGAGCCTTGCCCAGTAGGCGTAGCCCTGCACCTCACAGAGGGCTATGGGACCTTCGGCAAGCTCGCCATCGGCATGGAAGACGGAGTCAAAAGAGTCCTTCCAGCCTTGGTTTATAAGCCCCTTGCTCGACTTTCTCGCATACTCTATGAAACCATCTCCATCGACATCTCCGTACTCATCGAGCCATCTGAGGGCAAGCTCTATATTTTCCCATATGGACTCTATGAACTCCACATCCCCTGTTCTGTCATAGTATGCCTTTGCGAGCACTATAAACAGAGGTGTTGCATCCACACTTCCGTAGTATCTGCCGAAGGGCACCTCGCCTGTGTTTGCCATCTCGCACTTTCTTACCTCGTGGACGATTTTACCCGGCTGGGCATCACGCTTCTCATCGAACTCTCTTGCCTGTGTGTAGGCAAGATAGCGCAGAACACCCTTTGCTATATCAGGGTTTATCCAGAGTGATTCAAAGGCTGTAATAATGCCGTCTCTACCGAAACAGGTTGCATACCATGGTATACCTGCATAGGGATAGAGCCCGTGCTCCGTATCCGTAATGAGCATGTGCAGGTCTGAGACCGAGCGCGAGAGCCAGCTGTTGAACTGGGTATTCGATGTCTCAACCTCACAGAATCCTTCAAACGACCTTCTTATGGAGTCCTGTGCGGTGGTGAAGGCGCTCTCGTAGGAGAGTTTTTCCACCTTCCTGTCATCCACAACGAGAGAGATGGTAAGGTATATTATGTTTACCTTCATGGGCTCAAGCAGAAGCTCGAACTCCATCTGCCCCGGTTTTATGCTGGTGGGCACGGGGTCTGCCTCGAATATGGTGCGCCTTATTATGCCGTCCCTTCCCTTATAGGAGATTACCACCGTCCTCTCATCTTTCACCTCTCTGCCGAGTATCCTTCCCCTCTTCTCTCTTTTAACCCCTCTTACCTCGAATATGTCGAGAAAGTCTGCATCGAACCTGAAGCCAAACTTTGTGCTCACAGCCCTGTTGCCATAGTTTATGATTCTTACGCGCTCGTAGCAGACCCCTTTCCAGAAGAACTTTGACCTGAATATGTGCACATCGCCCCTTCTTAGACAGAGCTCACCCCCACGGCATATGTCTGTATTGGTAAGGTCAACGGTGAGAAGGTCGTTCTTCTCCTTAACCGTAGAGCTTAAAAGAAGGGGCCTTGTGCCCTCAAGCAGAAGCTCAAGGGTGGACACAAAGCGCGTGTCGGTATGATATATACCCTGTTCTCCCTGTCCTATGGTTGTGTGGATGTCCCCGAAACGGTCGAAGACCCCGAAGGTATCCCCCTCCTTGAGGACCTGAGTGCGGGCGTCCACCCGTGATGAGGTGGCAAGGATGTAGAACCTGTCCTTTATGCGTATTATGTCTCTTTCCATCAGCCCTGTATGGCGAAAAGCGGAGGGGTCTTTTCTCTGTGAACGAGTTTTTCGTATATCTCCACATACTGGCGAGCCATCCGCTCTGAGCTGAACCTCTCCTCGAAGGTCTTCCTTATCTTCTTTCTGTCGAGCCCTTCCACCTTTTCCACGGCATCCACTGCCTCGTCGATGCTATCCACCACATAGCCCGTAAGCCCGTGGTCTATCACCTCTGGCACGCTGCCGTTACGCCATGCCACAACAGGTGTGCCACATGCCATTGCCTCTATCATCACAAGCCCGAATGGCTCGGGCCAGTCTATGGGAAAAAGAAGTGCATAGGCCTCGGCAAGAAATTTCTGCTTTTCTTTTTCACCTATCTCTCCTATGTACTCAACCCCTGACTCTTTAAGAAGGGGTTTTACCATCTCCCTGAAGTATTCTGTGTCCACCCTGTCAACCTTTGCGGCTATCTTCAAGGGCATCCCGCTGCGGAGGGCTATCTTTATCGCCCGATCCGGTCTCTTTTCCGGAGAGAGCCTTCCAATAAATGCAAGGTAGCCTCCGCTACCATCACCTTGGCTGTAGAGGTCTCTGGGTAGCCCATGGTATACTGTAGCCTGCCAGTTGGCAAAGGAAAGCGGGGTTCGCTGTGAGTAGGATATGGAGACAAGGGGAATATCTCTGAACTCACTGAAAAGGGGTTTGTAGTCTGCCACATCGAGTCTACCGTGCAGAGTGGTCACAGAGGGCACATCAAGCCTTCTTGTAAGTGGAAAGTGCAGATAGTCTATGTGGAAGTGTATAATATCGAACCTTCTGGCAGAGCTTACAACCCTCTCAAGCATGAGAACATGATGTGCCAGAGGGTCCACACACTTTCCGTTAAGTCTTAATGCCTCTGGACAGGCCTCAACAAGCTCTGCCTTTGTTACAGAGTCTCCACTTGCAAACAGCGTTACCTCATGGCCCATCCTGACGAGTTCTTCCGTAAGGTAGGAGACCACTCTCTCTGTGCCCCCGTAACAGCGTGGTGGAACACTCTCATAAAGTGGAGCAACCTGAGCTATCTTCATCCCCCATTACCTCCTTTTCAAAGTGGTTCCCGTATCTATAATATAGAACTGTTTTACAATAAGTCAAATACGCGTAAGGGCAATAAATACTTGAAACCTCCCACCCTTCTGTGCTACTCTCTGAATAGATCTGCCGGGAGGTGTATCAGCCGTGTCCATAAGCAGAAAAGATGTGGAACACATAGCAGAGCTCTCAAGGTTAGCCCTCACCGAAGAGGAAATCTCTCTGTACACAGAACAGCTCAAAAAGATACTCCACTATGTGGAGAAACTGTCCGCTGTAGATACCGGTGGAATTGAGCCCACAACCTACACAATTCCACTCCAGAGGATGAGACGCAAAGACGAGGTAAGCCCTTCGCTTCCGGTAGAAGAAGTTCTAAGAAACGCTCCAGAAAAAGAGAAGAACTGCTTCAAGGTACCCAGAATCATAGAGTAGCCACCAGAGTCGCCCTTAACATCACCAATCTCGGGGGGGCAGTTGAGCTTTTCCACCCCTTCCGCAAAAGTGGGGGTAAGCCTGTAACCTCCACATAAAAAGACTTTAGCAGATAAACCACATCCTGTCCATAGAGTAACCCCTACAATCTGACAGGCTCCAATTTAGCCTTGCCTGTAAGGTGGGGTTTCTGCTATTATCTTTAAGATATATTAGCCATAGGGAGCTGAAAAAGAAGTTGTTTATTAGTTTTGAAGGCATAGAGGGTTGTGGCAAGACCACACAGCTTGAGATGCTGAGAGACCACCTTGAGTGGAAGGGTAAAAGCTGTGTGGTCGTAAGAGAGCCGGGCGGTACAGAGCTTGGTGAGAGGATAAGGAACATCCTTCTTGTAATGGAAGACGAGGCAGAGGGCATAGAGCCATGGGCAGAGCTCTTCCTCTATTCAGCAAGCAGGGCACAGCTCGTAAAGAACGTGATAAAACCCTGCCTTGAAGATGGCAAGGTGGTCCTTTGCGATCGCTTTACAGACTCAACCCTTGCCTATCAGGGCTACGGCAGGGGGCTTGACATCGACGCTATAAAGACAATAAACAGCTACAGCACCTTTGGTATAACGCCCGATGTAACCATACTCATAGATTGTCCCGTGGAGACAGGGCTCAAGCGGGCATGGCACCGAATAAAGAACTCAGAAGGGGCTACAGAAGACCGCTTCGAGCGTGAAGCAATAGAGTTCCACCAGAGGGTGCGCAGGGGCTATCTTGAGCTTGCCCAGAAAGAGCCACAGAGGATATATGTGGTCGACGGAACGGGGGAAATATCTGTCATCCACGGCAAGATCTGTGATATTATAGATAAGGTGATATGAATTGCGCTTTTCAGACATACTTGGACATAAAAGGGAGATAAACCTTTTAAAAAAGGGCATAGAAAACAACAGATGTGCAAGCACATATCTGTTCTCTGGTCTGGAGGGTATTGGAAAGAGGCTCGTGGCAAGGGCCTTTGCAGCAGCACTCAACTGTGAAGAATACACAGGGGATGCCTGTGGCAGGTGTCCGTCTTGCACGCTGATAGCCTCTGGAACACACCCGAACCTCCTTCTTGTAGAGCCAGAGGGAGGCACACTAAAGGTAGACCTTATAAGAGAGCTTAAAAGGCTTATTAACTACCGCGTAGACAGGGGCAGAAGGGTCGTCATAATAGAAGGTGCCCATCTTATGGTGAGGGCAACCTCCAACATACTGCTCAAGACCCTTGAAGAGCCACCCCCTGACACTGTAATGATACTCATCTCATCGAGGCCCGATAGCCTTCTTCCAACGATACTCTCAAGGTGCCAGAGGATAAACTTCAGCCCCCTCAAGGAAGATGCCATAAAGGAGATACTTCACAGAGAGGGCTACACAGAACCCTCCACAATAGAGATAGCCTGCAGGCTCTCCTGTGGAAGTGCAAAAAGAGCCCTTATGATGGCGTCGGAGGGTATAATAGAAAAACGGCAGCAATATACAGCGGTACTTTCTATGGACGATGTTACAGACACAGAACTTCTGGACATGGCAGAAAGGCTATCGAAAGAGGAACACCTTGAGGAACTACTCGAGAGCTTCAAGACCCTTTTAAGGGATGCCCTCATCTACAGGGTAGCCCCTTCGGAAGAGAGAATTATAAACACAGACATGCTGGATGCTGTGGGCAGGTGCACCTACTCAGTAGAGGAGTTGCTTTCGGCATACAGCCTTGTGGAAAAAACAAGAGAGAGCATATTACCACCAAACACACTAAACAAAAGGCTTGCAATGGAGGCACTCCTTGTAAGCCTTAAGGAGAGAAGATGGCAAGGGTTTGTGGCATAAGATTCAAGAAGGCATGTAAGATATACTGGTTTCTGGCAGGTGAGCTCGACCTCCGCGTGGGAGACCGCGTGATAGTGGAGGTTGAAAAGGGCATAGCCATGGGCACGGTGGCTGTAGAGCCCTGCGAAAAGGAGGAGGCAGAGCTCCAGCACCCGCTGAAACGGGTGGTAAGGAAGGCAGACCAAGTAGACATAGAACGGGCACAGTTCAACAGCGAGTGGGAAAAAGAGGCATTCCGTATATGCAAGGAGAAGATAGAAAAACACGGGCTTCCCATGAAACTTGTGGATGTGGAGTGCCTTTTCGACTCAAGCAAGGCCATATTCTACTTTACCGCAGATGGCAGGGTGGACTTTCGTGAGCTCGTAAAAGACCTTGCTCAAACCTTCCACACCCGCATAGAGATGCGCCAGATAGGTGTGAGAGACGAGGCAAAGATGATAGGCGGCATAGGACCCTGTGGCAGGGAGCTGTGCTGCTCATCCTTCCTGACAGAGTTCGCCCCTGTCACAATAAAGATAGCCAAGGAACAGAACATGCCTCTTAATCCCCTAAAGATGTCAGGCCTGTGCGGCAGACTTATGTGTTGCCTTAACTACGAGTTTGAAGGCTGCAACAATAACTGTCACCATAACAACACAGACCAATCACCTATGGAGGCGGAATGAAGAAGTTCTATGTAACGACACCCATATACTATGTTAACGACATACCACACATAGGCCATGCATACACCACAATAGCTGCCGATTGTATGGCAAGGTTCAGAAGACTTTCTGGCATGAAGGTCTTCTTTCTTACAGGCACGGACGAGCATGGCCAGAAGGTGGAAAAGTCTGCCCGCTCCATGAACATAACCCCACAGGAGCTCGCAGACCGTGTGGTGGTAAGGTTCAAAAAGCTGTGGGAAAGGCTCAACATCTCAAACGATGACTTCATACGCACAACAGAAGAACGCCACATCCGTGCTGCAACGGAGCTGTGGCGCAGGGTGGCAGAAAAGGGCGACATATACCTTGGTGAATACGAGGACTGGTACTGCACCCCCTGTGAGAGCTTTCTTACAGAAAGCCAGCTCGTAGAGGGCAAATGCCCTGACTGTGGTAGAGAGGTGGAGAAACTTCGCGAGCCGAGTTATTTCTTCAGACTCTCAAAGTACGAAAAACCTCTTCTCGATTACATAGAGAACAACCCCGACTTTATCCAGCCCGACAACAGAAGAAACGAAATAGTAAGCTTCATTCGCCAAGGGCTTAAAGACTTGAGTATAAGCAGAACCTCTTTTTCATGGGGCATACCCGTACCCGACGATCCAAAACATGTGATGTATGTGTGGTTCGATGCCCTCACGAACTACCTTACAGCCGATGGCTGGCCTGACAGAAGCGAGTTCTGGCCTGCCGACCTGCACCTTATAGGTAAAGACATCTTGAGGTTCCACACCATCTACTGGCCTGCATTCCTTATGTCTGCGGGAATAGAGCCACCGAGAAAGGTCTTTGCCCACGGCTGGTGGACTGTCGAGGGTGAGAAGATGAGTAAATCCCGTGGCAATGTGGTAGACCCCTTCGAGATGGCTGACCGGTTCGGGGTGGACCAGTTCCGCTACTTTCTCCTGCGTGAAGTGCCCTTCGGTCTTGACGGAGACTTCTCGGTAAGGGCACTCAAGGGAAGAATAAACGGTGAGCTTGCAAATGAGCTGGGAAACCTTTTAAGCCGTACAGTCTCCATGATAATTCGATACCATAAGGGCTCTGTACCGGGACCCAACCCCGTAAAACTGAGGCCAGAGCTTGAAAGCAAAATGGTTGCCCTATTGGATGTAAACTCCAAGGATTCCGTCTACAGAGACATGGAAGCCTCCATCGACAGGGTAGCCTTCCACGAAGCCCTCTCAGCAGTATGGAAGGCTATAAGGGAGATGAACACCTTCGTAGACAGGGCTCAGCCATGGAGTGAGAAGGACTCTGCCCAGAGGGCAACCACCCTGTACATTCTTGCAGAGGGCTTGAGGATTGTTGCCCTCTACCTTTACCCCTTCATGCCCGCTTCTTCAGAGCGTATATGGCATGCCCTCGGCATAGAAAAGGGCATAGAGACCATCGAGAAAGCCCCCGATGTATCTATCAGACAGGTAGCGGGCTGGGGCGGGCTTTCACCCGGCACAAAGGTTAAAAAGATGGCACCACTCTTTCCAAGGATTGAATAGAAGTATCCCTTTTAAGAGACAGGACCCATGGAGAAGACAGTCTTTATAGATACCCATGCACACCTTGATGACGCAAGGTTCAACAAAGATAGGGAAGAAGTGCTTGAAAGAGCCCGCCAGAGTGGGCTTGAGGCAATAATAAACATCTGCCTGTGGCACCCGCAAGAGGGCTTCGAGCGGGGCTTGAGGCTCTTAAGGCCACCCTTTGTGTTCGGCTCTCTCGGGCTTCATCCCCACGATGCCTCACTTATAGAAGAGATAAACCTCAAGGCAGAGATAATGAAGGAGTCCAGAAGGGAAGGCATCGTTGCCATAGGTGAGACCGGGCTGGACTACCACTACATGAACTCCCCCAAGGAACTTCAGAGGAAGGCATTCATCGAGCAGATAAGGATTGCGCGGGAGCTTGCCCTACCCCTTATAGTGCACTCAAGGGATGCCGAAGAGGACACCATAAAGATACTCGAAGACGAAGGGGCTGAAGAGGTGGGCGGCTGTGTGCACTGTTTTTCAGGCTCGGAGAAGATGGCTCAGAGGCTCCTTGAGATGGGCTTCTATATATCCTTTACAGGCATAATCACATTCCCCGGAGCAGAGGGCTTAAGAGAGATTGCCCGCTCCATGCCCGATGAAAGAGTCCTCATAGAGACCGACTCGCCCTACCTTTCACCCATTCCCCACAGGGGCAAACGCTGTGAGCCGGCATTTGTGGTTGAGGTTGCAAGAAAGATTGCAGAGCTCAAGGGTTTGACACTACAGGATGTGGCAAGGATTACCACACTCAATGCAAAGACCCTTTTTGGCATGCTTCAGACAGATGAGCCAGAGGCACGCATAGCCTATCCCATAAGGAACTCTCTTTACCTTAACATAACCAACCGTTGCAACAATGTGTGCACCTTCTGTGCAAAACTTACATCCTACACTGTGAAGGGGCATTATCTGAAGCTCAAAAAAGAGCCCACATTCTTCGATGTGATAAAGGCCGTTGGAGATGAACCCACAAAGTACGATGAAATCGTCTTCTGTGGTTTCGGTGAGCCCCTCATAAGGCTCGACCTTGTGAAGAAGGTGGGCATGTATTTCAAAAGGATGGGCTGCAAGATAAGGATAGATACCGACGGGCTTGCGAACCTTGTG
>DRQE01000069.1 GCA_011371515.1 Deltaproteobacteria bacterium | reverse complement strand
CTGCAGACAGGGCAGGTATAAAACCGGGAGACATAATAGTAGAGTTCGATGGCAAACCCATAAAGGAGATGAACGACCTGCCAAGGATAGTGGCTGCAACACCACCGGGCAAGAAGGTAAAAGTAAAGGTACTGAGGGATGGAAAGCCACTTACACTGACACTCGAGGTAAAAGAGAAGAAAGAGGAAGCAGAGGTACGCGCAGAATCGCGCGACAGAAAGACCCCTGCAGGAAGGCTGGGCATAGCAGTAAGAGACATAACCCCAGAGCTGATGGAACGCTACAACATAGATGAAAAAGAAGGGGTCTTTGTGTACAATGTAACACCCGATAGCCCTGCATACAACGCAGGCATAAGAAGGGGCGACATAATAAAAGAGATAGACCGTAAACCCGTAAGGAATGTGGAAGAGCTGCGTAGGGCTCTCAAGGATGCAGAGGATAAAGAGGTTATACTGGTAAGGATAAAGAGAAGGGACACATTCCTCTATAAAGCCATAAGACTCAAATAATCTCAGCACAGGAGAAGCTCTGGCTTTGACAGAATACGCAGTAGCAGTTACAGGCGCAAGCGGTGCACCCTATGGCATAAGGCTTATAGAAGAGCTTGTAAAAAGGCAGAAGCGCTGCGAGCTTATAGTATCTCCCACAGGGCTCGGTATAGTCAGGGAAGAATGTGGCATAGACACAGAAAAGGATGTGGTAGCCCAGATACTCGGGCGCGCAGGGCTTGAGCAAAGAGAAGAGCTTCTTAAACTCACCCCTTCAGATGAGCTTACAAGCCCCCTTGCAAGCGGCTCATACGGGCTTAAGGCAATGGTCGTATGTCCATGCTCGATGGGAACCCTTGGTAGAATAGCAAGCGGGGCATCCACCAATCTCATTGAAAGAGTGGCAGACTGTATGTTAAAAGAAAGAAGACCACTCGTTGTGGTTCCAAGGGAGACACCGTTAAACTCCATACACATAGAGAACATGCTCCGCCTATCACGGGCAGGTGCTGTGGTGCTTCCGGCAATGCCGGCATTCTACCATACACCCCGCAGTGTGGATGACATGGTAGACTTCGTGGTTGGAAAGATACTGGACATACTGGGCATAGAGAACTCTCTGTATAAAAGATGGAAGAGGGACTGAAGGATGCTCGATATAAAGTACATAAGAGAGAACCCTGAAGACGTAAAAAAGAGGCTTCTTACAAGGGGCGATACCTTTGGAATAGACAAAGTAAGAGAGCTCGACGAGAAAAGAAGGGCTCTCATAAAAGAGACGGAATCTCTCAAAGAAGAGCGAAACCGCGTATCCAGAGAGATAGGAAAACTCAAAAAAGAGGGCAAGCCCGCAGAGACCCTCATAAAACAGATGCAGCAGGTTGCTGCAAGAATAAAGAGACTGGATGATGAGGTGGCTCGCTGCGAGGAAGCCCTCCACAGCCTTCTTCTCGAGATACCCAACCTTCCCCACCCCGATGTACCTGTGGGAAAAGATGCCACAGAGAATGTGGTGGTAAGAACCCATGGCGAGCCCCCAGAGTTCGGCTTCACGCCGAGGGAGCATGTAGCCCTCGGCGAGATGCTCGACATTATAGACTTCGAACGGGCAAGCAAGCTCTCAGGGGCAAGGTTCTCTCTTATGAAAAGGGAAGGAGCCCTTCTTGAGAGAGCCCTTATAAACTTCATGCTTGATCTTCATACCTCCGAGCACGGCTACACAGAGGTATTTCCACCCTTTATGACCAGAAGCGATACATTCGTGGGCACTGGTCAGCTACCAAAGTTCAAGGAAGACCTCTTCAAGATAGAAGCCATGGAATACTACCTTGTGCCCACGGCAGAGGTTCCTGTAACGAACATACATCGTGAGGAGATACTCAGGGAAGAAGAGCTTCCCATACTCTATACTGCCTATACCCCCTGCTTCAGAAGAGAAGCGGGCTCCTACGGTAAGGAGACCAAGGGGCTTATAAGGGTTCACCAGTTCAACAAGGTGGAGCTGGTAAAGTTTACCACTCCTGAAAGTAGCTACGAGGAACTTGAAAGTCTCACCAGCAATGCTGAAGAGGTTCTAAAACGGCTTGGGCTGCATTATCGGGTGGTGGCTCTCTGCACGGGGGATCTCGGGTTCTCGGCAGCAAAGACCTACGATATAGAGGTATGGCTACCCTCACAGGGTCGTTATATGGAGATTTCCTCCTGCTCCAACTTCGAGGACTTTCAGGCAAGAAGGGCAAACATAAAATACCGCCCAAAGGGTGGTGGCAAGCCACGGTTTGTGCACACCCTGAATGGGTCGGGGCTTGCCGTGGGAAGAACCATAGTGGCAATCCTTGAGAACTTCCAGACAGAAGATGGCTCTGTGATAGTGCCCGAGGTCTTAAGACCCTACATGAGAGGACTTGAAAAGATAGAGAAAAAAGGGTAAATTATATTACATCCTTTGCCACGGAGGGTTAGCCTAATTGGTAAGGCAGCGGTCTTGAAAACCGCCGGGCTTACGCCCTTGGGGGTTCGAGTCCCTCACCCTCCGCCAACCAAAATTCAATAAAATCAGGTAGTTACAGAAACGATACCCCTCTATAAAAACACCCTCCAGCCCCTGTATCTTGGCTTTTTGGTAAATTACCTTAAGTTACGGAAGGAACTCAAAGGCTGTAGAAGGGCAGGACAGTTTTTTTGTTTTATCCCTCTTTTTGAGGGCTGCTTGAAGGAGGTAGCCCTGCCCTTCCAGCTTTTATGTAAACAGCCTGAGGCTATGAGGAGGTATCGGGCTTGCTGCTATGTCTGGAACAT